>NZ_JADGES010000084.1 GCF_016744255.1 Maribacter sp. | reverse complement strand
ATATATTTGCACACATTACGAATAATACAATCAATATGTTAATTCTTTTCATTTTTATTAAAATTTAATTTTCAGATTACAAAACTGGTTAATTTTAAATAAAAATGGAAGCCTAACTAGTAAATTTTTCTATTTTTATTCTTTAAATTATTATTCTAATGAATATTACAGAACAAAATATTACGATTGAGAAAGTAAAACAATCCAAAATTAGTCAGATAGATTTCAATAATTTATCCTTTGGGAGTGTATTCACCGATCATATGCTGGTCTGTGATTATAAGAACGGAGCTTGGGAAACACCTAAAGTTGTTCCTTACCAACCCATTACATTAGACCCCTCTTCTAAGATTTTTCATTATGGGCAATCTATTTTTGAAGGCATGAAAGCCTACAAAGATAAGGAAGATGCTACCTGGTTATTTAGACCATTAGAAAATCAAAAACGTCTTAACATATCTGCAAAACGTATGTCTATTCCGGAAATTCCGGAAGACTACTTTATGGAAGGACTTAAAACTCTACTAAAAGTAGATGAAAAATGGATACCAAAAAACGAAGGCAGCTCTCTTTACATTAGACCTTTTGTTTTTGCTTCTGGACTAGGTTTCCATGCTTCTCCAGCAGATGAGTATAAATTTATTATTGCTTGCGCTCCTTCTGGGGCTTATTTTTCAGGAAAAGTAAAAGTACTCATTGAGGAAAAATATTCTAGATCTGCGAACGGTGGTGTAGGATTTGCAAAAACTGGGGGGAATTACGCAGGGCAGTTTTACCCGACGCAACTTGCAGTAGAGAAAGGATACAACCAAGTAATTTGGACAGATGACAATGCACACGAGTATATTGAAGAAGCTGGCGCAATGAATATCTTTATCCGAATCAACGATACTCTAATAACTGGACCAACAAGTGATAGAATTCTTGATGGAATCACAAGAAAGAGCATCTTAGAAATTGCTAAAGACGAAGGTATTAAAGCTGAAGTTAGAAAAATTACGGTTGCAGAAGTAGTTGCTGCAGCTAAGGACGGATCTCTTAAAGAAATGTTTGGAGCAGGTACTGCCGCTGTTATATCTCCTATTGCAGGATTTGGCTTTAGAGATGTAGATTACGATTTACCAGAAATGGAAGACAGTATTGCCGAAAGACTAAAAAAGAGAATTACAGACATTCAATATAATAGAGCCGAAGATACGTTTGGTTGGCGTTATAAAGTTTAAATATTAGAAAAATAAAAAGGGGCAAATTGCCCCTTTTTATTTTTCTAATATTTCCTGAATATTCGGTTTAAAATAATTTGGACCTTTTAAAACCTTACCATCCTCTCTATAAATGGGTTTTCCATCCGCACCCAACTTACTCATATTACTGCGCTGAATTTCAGCAAAAACCTCCTCTATCTTATATTGCATACCATGCTCCAAGATAGTTCCACATAAAATGTAGAGCATATCTCCCAAAGCATCAGCAACCTCAACCATATTGTTATCATTGGCTGCCTCTAAATATTCCTTATTCTCTTCATCCATTAAATTAAAGCGCAACATATTTTTTGCTTCTCCTAAATCCGCTTTCTTTTCATTACGTATACCAAGTCCAAATGACTTATGAAATAATTCTACCGCTGCTATTTTATCTTTCATATTATTTGTTTGTAGTTTTCCCTTAGATTTGCGTAAAAATATAAAATTATGTTTAGTACTGGGCAAATGATTTTTGCAGGGCTTTTTGCGATGTCTTTTATCATTATCATTGTTATATCTTACCTAAAAGACAAAAAAATGCATGCTAAAAATTACAAAGGCGTTAAATGGGTAGCCATAACCTTTGCCATATTCTTAGTAATCCTTTTCTGTATTAAATTTATGTTCAAATATTAACTTTTTTCTTACCTACACCACAAAAATGTAAGGTTTGACAACATTATTTCAATTTACGCCGTATAATATAACAAACGTAGTAATTTTGCGTTATTCATTTAAAGGGGCAAATAAATTAATGATGACATTCTTTACCATACTTTTCGTATTAATCATACTAAACGCAATAATGATGCTGTTTAGTCTTAAGAATATTAACCAAAAACCTAAATCTATACAAGGAGAATTTTCTGACAATTCAGACGCCAAAATTTATCCAATAGATTTAGCAAATCCAAAGTACAAGAAAGCAGTATAGTTTATATCTTTAAGGTATGAAACAATTTTTGCTTGTATTTTTAGGAGGCGGCTTAGGGAGTGTTCTTAGGTATTTTATATCTAAAACTTTCAACTCACATTTTCAGAACTTTTTTTTAGGAACTTTTATAGTAAATATAATAGGCTGCTTAATTATCGGCTTTGTCCTAGGTCTTTCTTATAAAAACAATTTCCTTACCCAAAACCAGACCTTATTATTAACTACAGGTTTTTGCGGAGGATTTACTACTTTTTCCACTTTTGCCTTTGAAGGCCATTCTTTTTTAAAAACAGGAGACTTTTTTTATTTTTCTACTTATACACTACTAAGTATAACA
This sequence comes from Maribacter sp., assembly GCF_016744255.1. GTDB lineage: Bacteria > Bacteroidota > Bacteroidia > Flavobacteriales > Flavobacteriaceae > Maribacter_B. The sequence continues at coordinate 12,544 of NZ_JADGES010000084.1, read as the reverse complement.
ATTGGAATAGCATCCATTGGTTTAGGATTATGGTTATCTAAACTATAATTCACTTCTTTATTCTTTACAAAACTGCACTATACCTCCGTTTCACAATTTAAACGCATCTTAATACCTTAGTATTATAGACCCCCTATAATCCCTACTTAAATCAGGAGAACACCAAAACAAATTCACTTCTTTATTCTTTACAAAACCTCACTATCTCCGTTCTACAATTTAAACACACCCTAATACCATAGTATTATATACTTCCCATAATACCTACCTAAATAAGGAGGACTACCAAAACAAATTCATTTATTACAGCAATATATATTACATGACCCATAATTTTATAGGGTAAAAAATTATATTACAATAAAAATAAACAATATACCCCATCAAAAAATAGGGGCTACGTTGTTTTAATATATATTTAATCGATAAACAACAAATTAGTCATGAAAAAAATTGAAGCAATTATCAGGAAATCAAAATTTGATGATGTCAAAGAAGCATTACATCAAATAGAGGTTAACTTTTTTAGTTACTGGGATGTAACAGGAGTTGGCAACGAAAAACAAGGACACGTATACAGAGGCATCGCCTACAGCACAACAGACATCCAAAGAAGACACCTATCTATTGTTGTTTCCGATGATTTCGTACAAAAAACAATTGACGCAATCTTAGAAGCTGCACACACAGGTAATGTTGGTGATGGAAAAATATTTGTTTCTGACATTCAAGAAGGATACAGAATTAGAACCAAAGAGAGCGGTCACGCAGGAATCAACTAAAAAACTAACCAACTACTAAATTTACCACAATTATGGACGCAGGATTATTTACAACCAACAACGTATGGATGATGCTAGCAACAGCACTAGTATTTTTTATGCATACTGGTTTTGCCTTTTTAGAAATAGGCTTAACAAGACAAAAAAATACAATTAACATATTATTTAAAAATATATTCATTATCACAGGAGGCCTACTACTTTATTACGCTTGGGGTTTTAATTTAATGTACCCTGGCTTTGAAGATGGAGATATGGGAATCATTAAATTTTCCATAGACAGCTTTGGTATATCTGCTCCTGAAAACGGAATGACTGCTGCTTATGCAAACGGAGGATATACATGGTGGACCGATTTTCTTTTTCAAGGTATGTTTGCTGCTACAGCGGCAACTATAGTATCTGGTGCGGTTGCCGAAAGAATAAAAATAGGTTCCTTTATGATTTTTACCGTTATCTACGTAGGCCTCGTTTACCCAATAGTAGGCGCCTGGAAATGGGGCGGCGGATTCTTAGATTCGTGGGGATTCTATGATTTTGCAGGATCAACATTAGTACACTCAGTAGGCGGATGGGCAGCTTTAGTTGCCGTAACCTTATTAGGTGCTAGAATTGGAAAATTTGGAACCGATGGTAAGCCAAAAGCAATACCAGGACACAATATACCACTAGCAACTGCTGGGGTTCTTATCCTTTGGCTAGGATGGTTCGGATTCAACGGTGGATCCGTACTTTCTGCAGACCCAGAATTAACTTCCTTAGTACTCGTCTCTACAAGTTTAGCAGCAGCAGCAGGTGGGTTTGGAGCTTTTATAACCTCTACAATACTACACAAAAATCTTGATTTAACCATGTTCCTAAATGGTATCTTAGGCGGCCTAGTTGGTATTACAGCTGGAGCAGATTTAATGTCTCCTAATGAAGCTGTTGTTATTGGCTTTTTAGCTGGTATTATCATTGTATTTAGTGTTGCTTTTATCGACAAATTAAAGTTAGACGACCCAGTAGGTGCTATTGCAGTACACTTAATATGTGGTACTTGGGGAACTTTAGCCGTAGGTATCTTCGGAAGCATGGCTGGTTTTGATCAATTTTTAACGCAACTATATGGCGTCTTAATAGTAGGTGCATTTTGCATAGTAACATCAGGTATTATTCTTGGAGTACTTAAAACTACTTTAGGATTAAGAGTTTCTAAAGATGAAGAAATGGAAGGCCTAGACATTCACGAACATGGAATGGATGCTTATCCTGACTTTAGAATGAACCAACACTAAAAATACAAACGGAGTGTTTTGCAGAACACTCCGTTACATAATCATATCACAAAACTAAAACTAAAATTTACAATGTCCTAATAACAACTCTTGGACCAACAAATTATTGAATTATGAAAATGATTACAAACACAAAGGAAGTGAAAAATATAGTAGCATCCGCTTTAATGTTAGCTACAATAACGAACACATTTGCACAGGAGGAAACTAAAGAAGAAAAGAAACTTACCTTCAGTAGCACTATTGACGTATACTACAGAACAAATTTGAGCTCTACAGATATAGAATCACAAGCTCCTAACACATCATTTGCAAACGAAACTGGTTTTGCCTTAGGCATGGCAAATATCATAGCTAGCTATGAAGGCGAAAAAACTGGAGCAGTTGCAGATATAGCATACGGCCCAAGAGCTGTGGATGCTGTAGGCGGAGATGCCTTAAACATCAATCAGCTATACACCTACTGGAATGTATCCAAAGGAACCACATTAACATTAGGTAGATTTAACACCTTTTTGGGCTATGAAGTAATTTCTCCTTCTGCTAACTTTAATTATAGTACTTCTTATTTATTTTCTAGCGGACCATTTTCTCACATTGGTTTAAAAGCTGATTTTGCTTTATCAGAAGATTTTAACTTAATATTAGCCGTAATGAATGTAACAGATGAAAACTTTAACGGAACAAGTACCAGTTCTGTTCCTGGAGCATATTCTTTAGGTGCTCAATTAGGTTACTCGGGTCAATTCTTAAATTTATACTATGACGGTAAAGCTAAATTAGGCTTTGAAGTTGACTACACAGGAGGCTTTAATTTATCTAATTCTTTCTTCCTAGGTATCAATGCCGCTTACGCGGATAATAATGGTGCCGGTTTTAGTGGTATTGCCTTATACCCGCAACTTGCAACTTCAGATAGTTTTTCACTAGGATTAAGAGGTGAATATTTCTCTACTTTTGATGGTATTTCTGGTACGGACGACCCAAGTGTTTTTGCCGCTACTCTAACTGCTAGCTACACTTTAGAAAAATTAATCATTAAACCAGAAATTAGATTAGATAGCAACTCAGAAGAAATTTTCTTTGACAGTGATGGAGCTGCAACAAAAAGTCTTTCCTCTTTTACTATAGCAGCAATCTACACTTTCTAAAAGAAAAAACACATACTAAAAAAGCTCAGCCGTAATGCTGAGCTTTTTTTTATTTCTTAACACTCTCAAAAGCTCTAACTCCTGCTAAAACTTCTACATTTAAATTATTAACACCAGGAACAATAGGGCAAGAATACTTTTTATTATAAGCACAATAAGGATTATAAGCCTTATTAAAATCAATCTGTATTCTATTTTTTTCGGGTATTCTTAAATCAATGTAACGACCGCCTCCATAGGTTTCCTTTCCGTTAGATGCATCTGTAAAAGGTAAAAACAAATAATCTTTATATTCTTCTTGCTGCATTAATTTTCTATTTTGATACACCTCTAATCGATGTTCTTTCTCCTGCAAAATAAAAGTTATTACACCATAAACCACTTCTTCCGATTTTCTATCCGTTGTAGTTGGCATCATAAAAGGGATAGCTTCTGGTGTTCTTTCAAAATTAGCTACAATAGCAAAATTGCTATCTGGCTTAAAAAAATCTAATCCCTCAAAATTCTTTCTATACTTATCTGGCAATGGTGAAGTTTCTGGGTTTGCATATTCCTCATTAAGCTCCTTTTGCCAATGCAAAATATCCTTTACCAAGGTATCTTGAACAACCTCTTCCTTGACCTTCGTTACATCATGATATTTTTTCTCCTGCTTACAAGACAATACTAACACAGCAAAAAACAATAACAAATATTTCATCTTAATTTATTTTAATTTGACAATGTAAAAATACAACATATGCATATTTTAATTATTTTAGCAGAAAATTTAGTTAAAATGATTTTTTTGATGATTTGTAAATATGTCTTATTCTATTCCATTAAAGGGAACAGGCTATGTTATATATAAAATCTAGAAAAATTAATATATAAAAAAGCCTGACATTATTTGTCAGGCTTTTTTTATTTCAAAAAAATAATAATGAAAAAAATATTTCTAAACTACATAGAATCTTTTAAAGGTCTCTCCAAAGAAGTTTGGTGGCTAGCTCTTATAACCTTAATCAACAGAGCTGGGACAATGGTAATCCCATTCTTATCCCTATATCTAACACAAAGCCTCGAATTTTCTTTAGAAAACGTAGGTAGTATAATGACCGCTTTTGGATTAGGTTCCTTAGTAGGAAATTGGCTTGGTGGAAAATTAACAGATGTATTAGGGTATTACAAAGTAATGTTTGCTAGCCTAATTTTAACTGGGGCAGCCTTTATTGGCATTCAACACCTAGATAGTTTTTGGCCCATATGCATAGGCATATTTATTCTTATGGTTATTGCCGACGCCTTTAGACCTGCAGCTTTTGTTGCTTTAAGCGCCTACAGCAAGCCAAAAAACAAAACAAGAAGCGTTACCTTAATACGCCTAGCTATTAACTTAGGTTTCTCTGCCGGACCGGCAATAGGCGGGTTAATAATAGCCACATTAGGTTACGATAAATTATTTTGGGTAGATGGCACTACTTGTATTCTTGCTGGGTTTCTGCTTATAGCTGTTTTACATCCAAAAAAAGCAACCATTTTAAGCAACATACATAATGAAAACCCTACCTCTGCCTATAAAGACTATTACTACCTTACATTTATTGGTGCAATGATATTATTAGCATTTGCTTTTGTTCAATACTTTTCAACTATTCCTATTTATTATAGCGATGTATACTCTTTAAATGAATCACAAATAGGGCTCTTATTAGCAGGTAATGGCTTTCTCATTTTTGCAATAGAAATGCCGCTAATAAAGTACTTAGAAAACAAAAAATGGTCCTCACTAACCAACGTTATAATTGGATTAGTACTAATTGGACTTAGCTTTTTAATACTCAATATAATACATTGGGCAGGCATACTGCTTATAGGAATGCTACTAATGACTATAGGAGAAATGATAGCTTTTCCATTTTCAAATGCTATAGCAATGGATCGAGCAAAACGCGGAAAGCAAGGAGAATACATGGCTCTCTACAGCATGTCCTTTTCTATTGCTCATATATTTGGACATAATTCTGGTATGCGCTCCATAGCTTCTTTTGGTTACAATACAACCTGGTATGTTATTTCTATTATTTGTATTCTTGGTATTTTACTACTTTTACATTTAAAGAAAACTAATAAAAATAGTATTATATAGCATCCTCATTTTTATAAACTTAATTGGCTACAATACTAAAACTTCCTCGGAGCCAACCAGTAGAAAGAAGGAGGTTCTTCCCTAACCTTCTTCAAATCGCTACAATGTTGCACTCCTTATCACGGATGCCACCTTTAATACCTAGCACAGAGTACCATTTAAATTTCGATTTAAAGAACTGCTTGTGCTAAACTTTGTAAAACAAGCAGACAAAAAAATCTTTAGATACCGAGCCATTGTGACGGAGCATTTGCTCTCAACAAAACCGGTTTATGAAACAAAATAATTCCTACCACTTTTCTGGAAATATAAAAAGCATACCGAGACCTTATTCTTCCATAATTTCATAACGAGCTTCTTTTAAATACTTAGCTATAGTTTCATTAAACTCTGGCGTAATACGCAAAAGAGCTGTATGTTCTAATGTATATAATTCCTCTTTATCGGTATACCCTTTTATTAAAAGTTCTTCCAAATAAAACAAAGCGGTTCCGTAATCCTCATTTTTGGAACTAATAGAAATTACATTTAAATAATTTTTAAATTCCTTTGGAGCGACTATTGTTTTAATCATATACAACAGACTAAGAGCCTCCTCATCTACCAATGTTTCTTCCTTAATCATATCCACGTAATCCTCTATCAATGCATTTAAGTAACCTTCTAAACGCTTAGCTAATTGTTTCTCTCCTATTTTTGGACTTTTACTCCATTTTACTATTTCCTCGGTTTGGTATTTCCACCACCCTAGGTTATTATAATTATAATTGGCTATATCTTCTTCTAAATAATAATCATAATCATTAATTACAAAAGATTCTTTTAAAAGAATAGCATTCTCTTCATGTTGCCTAGACTTGTACAATTTACTTCTCCTTAAATGCTTTTTTCGCTCTTTTAAAGAATCAACATTCATTAAAGGTCTATAGACCTCTAACATTTGACTTAATCTATTTTCTGCAAATAATGGATTATTCACTGCCAATAAAGCTTCCATTTGCAACATATTCTTGTTATAGGTTCTATAAACAAAAGTGGTATCTAGCTCCGTATTTTTTTTTGCCATTTCGGCTAATTTAAAATACTCCAAAGCGCTATTAAGGTAAGAGTTCTTTGGCCATTCTCTTCCGCCACTATGAAATAATAATTGGTTAGGGAATTTTAGTTTATTTAAAAACTTTTTATTATTAATCATATCGGAATACAAATAATCTTCCTTACCGACAATCCCAATAAAATAATACGGCCTTTTAATATTTAAAACCTCTCTGTTTGCTACGGAAGCACTACAAGATAAAACACCCGAAATACCCTTAATAAAAGATGGAACAAGACTAGCAAATCTACCTCCTTCTGTATAACCTGCAAGATAAGCGCCATCCTTTTTAATTGGTAAAATGGAATACACCCTATTAAACATCCTATTAGTAATCAGGATATTTTCTGAGAGTGACAAAGAATCGCTAATACCATTAGAGGCTGCTAAAATATATTCTTGCTCTTCAGCTGCAGAGACAAACATACTTAATGCCTGCCTACCCTTATCTTTCATGTCAAAAACAAACAATACAGGCCATGCTCTATCCCCTTTAAAAGAAGTAGGTAAATAGAGTGAGAAATTTTCCGAAAGAGTATCATGGACTTTTAAATCTGCCATTATAACCCCTTTTTTCAATCTTATTTCCTGCGCACTAACACTCCAGGTTAGTACAAACAATAGTATAACTCGTATAAATTTCATATCAAATTAGGTATCAAAAATCTAGCCAAAGGAAGTTCCAAAAAAATAAAAAGAAAATTATTCCCCTATAACCCCAATTTCTATTCCTTCTGAATAAGCCACATTAACACCATGGGTGTTGAATGCTTTTTTAATCGCCTTATTTACCTCAAAAGTTACTTCCCAATAATCATCAGGAAAAACATAAGGCCTTACTAGTAATTCAATATTATGAGAATCAAAATTACTTATCCCAATTTCTGGCTTAGGTTCATTCATAACTTTAGGAATAGTTGCTAATGCACTCTCAATAATTTCTTGCACTTTTGGAAAACTCTCCGCATACGGCATAGTAACATTAACCTCCAAACGTATCATCCCTTTTTCAGAAAAATTGGTAATTATAGTATCTGTGATTTTGGAGTTTGGTATTATTAAAATCTTATTCCCTGGTGTTAGAACATCTGTACTAAAAATTCCAATTTCTTCTACCCTTCCGAATTTGCCCTCTAGTTGGATCCAATCTCCTACTTTATAAGGCTTAAGTGTTAGTATTAATATCCCAGATGCAAAATTACCCAAACTACCTTGCAGTGCCATACCTACAGCAAACCCTGCTGCTGCCAATATCGCAACCAAACCTGTTAAATCAGCACCAATTATTGTTGCAATAATAAACAATACGGCTCCTTTAAGAACCACACTAACCATAGATGTCAAAAAAGGTCTTAAAGTAGAAGAAAACCCAGTTTTCTCTAAAGCTGCGTTAGTCCACTCTACTAGCTTTTTAACTATCTTAAAGCCTATCCAAAAAATAAGCCCAGCCATTATTATTTTAGGTAGAAAAAAAACAATTTTCTCTTGGGCGATTTCTAAATATTCATACATTTTTTCTGTATCCATAACTCTAAAATAAAAGGAAAATAATGGAACAACAAATTTTGTTATTACAAATTAACACAACCTAAAATTTAGTCTTCCCTACAGCAGCATTTGTTACTACGTTCGAGAGAATAATGTGGGTCCTTGTTTCGCCATATTGTATCAATTTATCTATAAATTTCTCTAAGTGAAATTGATCTTTTAAAACAACCTCCATTACAATATTTTCATTTCCTGTTATTCTATAACAGTTTACCACTTCATCAAATTCAGGAACTACAACCAAAAAAGGTTTTAATTTACCCATAAAGGCCCTTAATGTAATTATCGCTTTTAATTGATAACCTGTAAGTGCATGGGATACTTTAGCATTATACCCTTCTATAATACCTAAATCTTCCATCTTCTTTACACGCTCGGCAACAGCAGGAGCAGTAAGCCCTATTTTACGCCCAATAGTAGCGTAAGATTCTCGTGCATTCTCTTGTAAAAAATGAAGTATTTTCCAGTTAAGCTCGTCTATTTTTGCTTTCAAAACTATTTTTTTATTTATTCTTTGCTTTACAAAGTATTATTGTAAAAATACTAATTATTCTAAATTAAATATTTAAAATAGCAACGTAACTTTATAATTAAACAAATAAGCTATAACTGTGTCTCACAAAAGTTTAGGAAAAACACCTGTGTATAAAAAAGCCTTAGAGCTTTGCATAATGAGCAGAGAGATTGCTAGCTATGTTTCCTTAAATAAGGATTTACTAAAGCTATACAAATCTAACAGCTTAAGGGATACTATTGCCAATTCTCTTTTGACCGATGCCATTCTTATTCCTCAAAAAATAGCACAGGCAGAATATACAGAATGCCGAACCGAACGTTTAAAGAATGCCCTTCATATAAATATAATGCTTCGTAATATAAGCTCTTACTGCACTGGCTTAGAAAAAGATGGTATAAAAGAAAAAGAATATATTCATTTACTAAGAACTGAAATTAGTCTATTTAGAGAGTCTTTTAAAAATTGGAGAAAATCTTTAATCTAAAAAAGAATCCTTTTTCGTCCATTCCTTTAAATTCAACATATTTTATTTAGTTTGATGTAGATAATGTGCTAATTTTGAAAGCTAAAATAGCGCATCTTGAAAATTTCCATTTTAATACATTGCCCAGACAAAGCTGGAATAATTAGTGCTGTCACAGGATTTATACAATCTTATGGTGGCAATGTTATTTATCTAGACCAACACGTAGACAAAGAAGCAAATGTCTTTTTTATGCGATTAGAAAGTGATTTTGAACAATCTAGATTTAATTTAATAAATTTTAAATCTGAATTTGAGAATACTTTAGCAAAACCATACCTTATGGAATGGAGCATTGATACGGATGAAAAAAAGGGGAAAATGGCTCTTTTTGTATCTAAATACAACCATTGCCTTTACGATTTACTGAGCCGATTTAAATCTGGGGAACTAAATGTAGAGATTCCTTTTATATTAAGTAATCATAATGATTTAAGAGATATTGCTGAACAGTTTAATATTCCTTTCTACCATATTCCTATATCTAAAGAGACCCGCAAAGAAGCAGAACAAGAGCAATTACAACTACTAAAAGATAACCATGTAGATTTCATTGTTTTAGCAAGGTATATGCAGATTGTAAGTAGCACTGTAATCTCAAAATTTCCGAATAAAATTATTAATATTCATCATTCATTTTTACCTGCATTTGCTGGAGCAAAACCATACCATGCTGCTTTTGAGAGAGGCGTAAAAATTATTGGCGCAACAAGTCATTACGTAACCAAAGAATTAGATGCAGGCCCAATTATTGAACAAGATGTAACCACAGTTTCTCATTCGCATTCTATTAGGGATTTTATTGCTAAAGGAAGAGATTTAGAGAAAATAGTATTATCTCGTGCTGTTAAATTACACCTCCAAGGAAAAACTATGGTCTATAATAACAAAACAGTAATTTTTTCATAAAACTAAAATCAAAAACAAAATTTATCCAAATTATATACAAATGACAAAAAGAATACTCTCCTTATTTTTTATCCTTTTAACTTTCTCTTGCGGAGAACTACAACAAATAGTAAACCAATTACCCCAAGAAACCGCAGGCATTGGAAATCTTGAAATAGCCAGCGGTCTGCAAGAAGCCTTACAACTAGGTATTGATAAACAGGTAACCAAACTTACCCAAAAAGACGGTTTTTTTAAAAATGAATTAGTAAAAATAGTTTTACCAGAAGAATTACAAAAAGTAGATAAGACTTTACGAAATATTGGATTAGGACAATTAGCAGATGAAGGTCTTAAAGTTCTTAACAGAGCCGCTGAAGATGCCGTAAGTGAAGCTACTCCTATTTTTGTAGATGCTGTAAAAGGAATTTCCTTTACAGATGCAAAAAGCATTTTATTAGGGGCAGATAATGCCGCAACACAATACCTTACCCAAGCAACAGAAAATAGTTTGTATAACAAATTTCACCCTGTTATCTCTAGTTCTTTCAAAAAGGTAGGGGCCGATAAAATTTGGAAAAACCTAATTACAAAATACAATAGCATTCCACTAACTGCAGATGTAAATCCAGATATCACAGAGTACGTAACCCAAGAAGCTCTTTCTGGTGTTTACACTATGATTGCAATAGAAGAGAAAGATATTAGAACCAAAGTATCTTCAAGAACTACAGATTTACTTAAAAAGGTCTTTATTCTTCAAGATTAATGAAGTAACCTTATAGTATACACAATAAAATTAACATTCTTACGTTAACAAAAGTAAGAGAAGATTAATGAAAAGCTAATGTTTAATTAACCTAAGAAGATTAGGAATTAAATATTTTTGCCACGAATTATTTGAGTTAGTAGTTTTTGAGTTAGTTAGTTAAAACCGGTGGGAGCATCGGTTTTTTTTATACCCTATTTTTTTCTAAATATATTTTGCAAATACTACCTAAATATACGATTTTGACATTTTAAAAATGAAAATAATAAAGTAAACTATTATCGGGTTTTACTATTTTAAAAACAATTTTAACACTTCATTATCTTGATTTTACTACCTTTAAATATTAGGTAATAATCGTTAATCAAAAAAAAAATGAGGAATCTAAGAATCTTAATCACATTCTTACTCCTGTCCATTAATCTGTACTCTTCTACTATAACAGAATCGATGACAGGAAGTAGTTTGTCCAAAAAAATAATTCCTATTTGTTTTTTAGAAAAATCGGATGATTTTTTTCAAAAACAAAACTATGAAGAGGTAATAACAAGCTATAAATCTTCACTTAAAGAAGAGAATATATTCAAAGCTCCGGTATTAAAAAAAATTGCTCTGGGGTATTCCGCATTAAAAAAAACTAAAGAAAGTATCTCCTATGTTGAAAAATATTTACAAACTGATTTCAAACCCTCGGTATTAGCTGATACTGGATTTGACCCTATTAGAGATACTGCTGAATTTAGTGTTATTTCCAAAAGATATACTCCTACTTTTAGCTTTTGGTCTTTCATTTACTTATATGTAGCTCTAATTGGTTTTTATATTTCAATTATCATCCATTTCAATAAAAGGATAGACAACACTTCTAAAAAAATAATTAGCGCTTTCATTTTTATTCATTCTATTTTTATTCTACATATTTTCCTCTATACTACAAACTACCATTTTATATATCCTCACTCCTATTTAATGTCTGCTGTATTTTCCTTTCTATACGGCCCGTTACTATATTTCTATTTTAAGAGAATAACGCAAAATTATGAATTTAGAACCAAAGATATATTCCACTTAACGCCAACACTTCTTGTTTTAATATATCTAATTCCTAAATATACTTTACCCGCAAGTAAAAAGTTGCAATTGTTAATCGAAGAAACCGCAGGCTATACCGTAGAAAATTCCAAAGAGCTTATTCTCGCAGTAACACTCAAGGTTTTATCACTAATAATCTATGGTCTTTTTATACGAAAATTATTTATACAAAGTAATAAAAATTCTTCTTTACCTAAAAAAAATAGAGTTTGGCAACGAAACATTTACAGAATTCATTTTTCATATATACTATGCTATAGTTTGTATGCTACTCTAACCTTAAACAATATGTCTGTTGGAATCTTTTTTAACTTACAAATATTTTTCATGGCATCCATGATTCTATATATTGGCTATTCAGCAAACGCTCAACCGAAAGTTTTTAGCGGATCACTTCTTTTAAACAACAATCTCTCGTTTAAATATGAAAAATCAGGACTTACCAAAAGCCTTTCTAATGAGCTTAAAAATAATCTTATTGAATTATTTGATACAGAAAAAATATACAAAGAAAATGATATTAACTTAGAAATGCTAGCTGCTCGCCTTTCTACAACTAGGCATAACGCATCACAAGTTATCAATGAGCATTTTAGTATGAGTTTTCATGAATTAATCAATACCTATAGAATTAATGAGGCCAAAGAAATATTACATAAAGACATAAAACGAAACATGAATATTATCGACATTGCCTACGAGGTTGGCTATAATAACAAGGTAACTTTTAACAAGGCATTTAAAAAAGACACCCAATTAACTCCCAGTCAATA
>NZ_JADGES010000168.1 GCF_016744255.1 Maribacter sp. | reverse complement strand
TGTAATTTTTATTTTGGTAGCAATACCATGGTATACTTGTTCTAAATTTATAAGAGAACCGCCGAAAACTTCAGCAATAGCTTGTTGCCCTAAACAAACACCAAAAATACTTTTAGTAGGAGCGTATTTAGCTATTATTTCTTTAAGAAGACCTGCCTCATCTGGAATTCCAGGCCCTGGAGAGAGTACAATTTTATCAAAAGCATCTACTTCTTCCAAGCTAAGCTGGTCGTTACGCTTAACAACAACTTCGCAATCTAAGTCCTCTAAATAGTGAACCAAGTTATAGGTGAAACTATCGTAATTATCTATGACTAATATTTTTTTCATGGTAGTATCTATTTTGGAAATTTAGATGGATTCTGCGATTTCCAATGCCTTGGTTAATGCGCCTAATTTGTGATAGGTTTCTTGTAATTCGCTTTCTGCATTGGATGCTGCAACTATACCAGCACCAGCTTGGTAATGCAATTGATGGTTTTTACTAAGGAAAGTTCGTATCATAATTGCATGATTAAAGTTGCCTTCGAAATCCATAAAGCCAATAGCTCCGCCATAATAGCCTCTACTAGTTTTTTCGTATTTTTCTATAAGCTGCATAGCCATATGTTTTGGGGCGCCACTTAGAGTGCCTGCAGGGAAGGTATCGGCAACGACTTTCATAGTTGGAATGTCTTCTTTCTTTTGCCCGGTAACTTTAGAAACTAAATGAATTACATGAGAGAAAAATTGAACTTCTCTATAGTTCTCTACCTTTACCATGTTTCCGTTTCTACTAAGGTCATTACGTGCAAGGTCTACTAACATTACATGCTCACTATTTTCCTTATCATCTTTCGAAAGTTTCTTGGCTAAAATAGCATCTTGTTCATCGTTACCGGTTCTTTTAAAAGTACCAGCAATAGGATGAATTTCTGCTTTTTCATTTTTTACAATCAGTTGGGCTTCTGGAGAACTTCCAAAGATTTTAAAATCGCCATAATCAAAATAGAATAGGTATGGAGAAGGGTTTACCGAGCGTAGGGCGCGATACACATTAAACTCATCTCCTTTAAACTCTTGAGAGAAACGTCTAGAAAGTACCAATTGAAAAACATCGCCACGTTGGCAGTGTTTTTTAGCAAGCTCCACATGTTCTCTATATTCTTCATCCTTTAAATTAGAAGTAGGTTCTCCTTGTGTAGAAAAGTTATACGAAGCAAAATTTTGAATGTTTAAAATTTGTTCTATTTCCGAAATGTTTTCCTCGCTTTTGTAGCAGTGTGCAAAAATATATGCCTCATTTTTAAAGTGATTAATAGCTATAATATTTTGGTATACCGCGTAGTAAATATCTGGAATGGTAACACTATTATCTTTTTTAGAAACTTCTACATCTTCATAATACCGTACCGCATCATAAGCCATGTAACCAAAAAGACCATTGTTTATAAACTTAAAATCATTTTTATCGCCTTTAAATTTTTTGCTAAAATCGTCTAGAATAGCTACAACATCTGTGTTTTTTTTAATCTTGGTTTCTTCAGAAGTTCCATCTGGAAATTGTTGTACTATTACTTCATTTTCTATTTTAATAGAGGCGATTGGGTTACAGCAGATATAGGAAAAGCTATTATCATTAGCATGATAATCGCTACTCTCTAATAAAATACTATTAGGAAAACGGTCTCTGATTTTTAAATACACACTAACTGGAGTAATGGTATCTGCAAGAATTTTTTTAAAATGTGTCTCTAATTGGTATGTCATTAGATAAAGTATTAAATTTTTTAAAAAAGTAAAGGCTTGTCGTGATGACAAGCCTTTTATATAGTTTTACTACAATGGTGCTTTGCTCACGTTGTTTTTCGTAAGTTATTCCACCACCAAGTATTTGTTCTTTTATTTCTCATAAAGCATCAAATATATAAAGGATTTTTAATATAGCCAATAGGTAGTGCTAAAAATAATAAGGCCCTGTCACTTTGTTATAAGTAACAGGGCTTTAGAATATGTTTGGTTTAATTTAGAAGGCCATATCTACTACTAAATCGAACTCATCATAAATTGCTTTGTCTTTTAAATCGTCAAAGAAGCTAGAAGAACCATATTTAATATTAAATTTTGTTCTGTCTACTTTTAAAGTAGCCGTAGCTTTATTTTCAAAAACAGAAACTACAAATACTACTTCTTTTGTAATACCTTTAATAGTTAAGTCTCCTGTTACTGTATATGAGTTTTTGTTAAAAGATTTTAGGCTTTTAAATACTAATTTTGCGGTTGGGTGACTTTTAACGCCAAAGAAATCGTCAGAAGCTAAATGTCCGTCTAATTTTCCTTTGTATTCTCCTTCTAAATCTGTGGTGTTAATAGTAGTCATATCTACTACAAATTCTCCACCTGTAAGTTTACTTCCGTTAAAATCTAAAGAACCAGATTTTAAATTAATAGTCCCTTCATGGGCACCAGTAACTTTGTAACCTTTCCAAGTAACGGTACTTTCACTAGTTTTTACTACTTTTTTATTGCCATCGATTGGTGTGTTAGCCGTAGCTGAAAATCCAAATACTACTGCGAATGCTAAACTTAATAACTTCTTTTTCATTTTTAATTTAATTAATAGTTAATGCTATTTGTTTTTATGATTTAAAATTTGTCGAACAATACGTTCAGGTACTCTAATTCTTCTTCGGTGAAATTCTGAACAATTTGCTCGTCATTCTTGTTCATTGCAATATCCATGCTAGAAAGTGCTTTTTCTCCTTTTGTTGTAATATAGATTTCTATTTTTCTCCGGTTAGCTTCGCAAGTTTCTCGCTTTACATATCCTTTTAGTATTAACTTATCTACTAAGCGAGTAGTGTTGCTCATCTTAGTTACCATACGTTCATTTAATGTTTTTAGATTTGCAGGCTTCCCTTTTTGTCCTCTTAAAATTCGTAAGACATTAAACTGTTGCACAGAAACATCAAAAGGTTTTAAAGTCGTAGAGGTAGATTCGTTTAGTTTATTACTCACTAACATTAAATGAATAACTGTTCTTTTGGACAGTTCCATTTTTTTATTGGTCTTTAAAATTTCCTCAACATTCATGTCTGTACAATAATTGTATATACAAATGTATGTTGATTTATTGGATTAGATATATTTTTAGGATTAATTTTTTGTTAAAAAAATAGGTAAGACCTTCATCTAAAAATAGTATTTTTGAAATATCAAAAAAAAAGTATTTAAAAATGGCAGATTTATCACAGCAAGAATGGGAAGAACAACTAACGAAAGATGCTAACGCTTTTGTTTTAGATGTAAGAACCT
>NZ_JADGES010000005.1:21072-69053 GCF_016744255.1 Maribacter sp. | reverse complement strand
CTATTATAGTGATATTTGCATTAGTTAAAACAGGCCAGTTTTAAGTGTAATAGATTCATAAGATGAAATACGGAAAAATAAAAAATATAGTCAAAAATCTGTTGTCAGATAATTGGTATACTCTAAACAAGTTTATATTCGATTACCAAAGAGAAGATGGTACCTGGGAAAAGCAAGAGCGAGAAGTGTACGATTGTGGTGATGCAGCAGCGATATTACTGTATAACCTACAGAAACAAACCGTTATTTTAACCAAACAGTTTAGAATGCCTGTTTTTCAGAACGAATCAGAATCTGGCGATGGGAAGATGGTTGAGGTATGCGCTGGTCTTTTAGATGGCGATACTCCGGAGGTTTGTATAAAAAAAGAAACGTTAGAAGAAACGGGTTATAAAATAGATTCAGTTACTAAGGTGTTCGAGAGTTTTATGGTTCCTGGTACGGTGATGCAAAAGGTGCATTTTTTTGTAGCCGCATATGAGGAAAATCAAAAAATAGGAAAAGGGGGCGGTGCAGAATACGAGACCGAAAATATAGAAGTATTAGAAGTTGATTTTAATACAGCTTTTGATATGATAAGCAAAGGTGAAATTAAAGATGGAAAATCCATAATGCTCTTACAACATGCCAAAATAGAACAATTGTTAAAAGCTTAATATGTATCTCTTATTTCTTTAAATATGGTATGCATTTGGTTCTTAACTTCCTTGGTAGGTACCCTATAATGGTTGTTCATAAAGCTAAAAATTAAAATTTTCCCTGAACGCGTTTGTAAATAGCCACTAAGACAATAATTATTACCTAAACTACCAGATTTAGCATAGATATAGGGTTGCTCTACTACTTTGTTTTTATCAGAATCCGAATTTGTCTCTACAGGAAACAAAGTAAATAATCTCTTTAATGGCACTTCTTTGTAAAGTTTATAAAGTACATGCACCATAGATTCTGGTGTAAATAAATTATATCTAGATAAACCAGAAGCATCTACCCATCTGGGTTGTTGTCTTAAACTACTAAGGTGTGTATCTAAGATGTAATCTCTTGTAATTTTAAAGTTTAGTGTATCTTTAAGAATACCAGAACTCATTATTACTAGTTGTTCTGCTAAAAAATTATCACTTTCGTGCATCATTCTTTTATAGACAGAATCTGTTGCGATACTATAAAGTATATTTTTAGGACCCTCGGGTAATTTAGAGACTACACTAATCTCTTTGTTTAATGCACTTTCTAATAGTTTCTTAGATACGCTAGTGTTCGTAATAAAAGGGACTTCTAGGGTGTCTTTTTGGATTTTGTTATAATAAAAAAGATTTTTATTTAATTCTCTATGCTTAGAAATATCAGCATATATAATACAATCCTTAAAATAGGTAGGATTTGCAATTAGGGAATCTGTATGGTGTATGGTTAATACATTGGCGTGTATCGGCAAAGCACTACGCTCTGGAGAAAAATAAGTATCATAATCTTCCCAAGCCCAACCTGGACCATATTGGGTGTCGCTATAATTAGAGAAATTAAAGGCGATGTTTTTATATTTTTTTAAGAATTGTATAACAATACTATCTTTAAAGTAAGGGTGAAGCAATGTGGGGTTGCCAGTTCCTTGAGCATACAAGGTATCTTTTTGTATACTATATGTAAGTGCAGGTATATTTTTAGGTAACACTTTTAGAGCACTGTATAGCGTAAAAATTTTAGTATTACTTGCGGGAGTAAAATATTTGGAGCCGTTATAATTGTATAGCGTGTCTTTTGTGCTGGGGTCTATTACTAATAAACCAGTGAATTGATTTTTACGCAGATTAGAATCGAGTATTGCTTTAGTGACTTTGGAATAATTCATTTTAATTCCACCACAACTAAAAAATAAAATTATAAAGGAGGTAAGGATAAGAATTTTTTTCATAAAGATGAGGTTAAGGGTGGTAATGAATTTGTAAGAGCTTACCTTGTTTTAACAAGAATTTATCTAATATTTAACGTAATACAAGCAATAAACATATTGAATTTTTGGTTAACTTTACAGAAGAGACCAACATAATTTAAATATATATACAATATGGCAAGAGCTATGCTTGAATATACTAAGACAGTCCTAAAAAAAGTTAGTTTTGATACGAAGCTTTTTTGTAAAGAACTAGAAAAAAGTTTAACAAGATTATTACCAAACGAAATAGAAGAATTAAAATATTGGTTAGAACAGTTTATTAATGATAAACCAGAATTACAACCAAGTTTACTTTTCTTAAAAGCATAAAGAATAAAAGGTCACCTGAGAAGGTGACCTTTTTAATTTAGCCCTATTTAGAAATAGGGCTAATAATTTTTACATCTTGAAAAGCAATAGCACCTCTTACTATTCCAGATATTACATCTCTTAAGGCTTCTGTAATTTGTATTTTTAGTTCACTCTTATGGTATATTAAACTTACCTCTCTGGCAGGAGAAGGCGGGCTAAAATACTTTAAGTGCTTCTTTTTTCTTTCATCTAACTCTAAAGTATTTAAATAAGGCAAAAGAGTCATTCCTAAACCTTCATTGGCAAGGTTTACAAGCGTCTCAAAACTTCCGCTCTGTAATTGAAAATGGGCATCATCATAGTTCCTAGGTGCCTTACATAAATTTATTACACCGTCTCTAAAACAATGACCATCTTGTAAAAGTAGTATGTCCGATATATTTAAATCTTCTGGTTTTAAGACTTCATAATCTTTTAGTCTGTGATTGGCAGGTACGTAGCCAACAAAAGGCTCATAATACAATGGCCGTTCTTTAATAAATTCTACCTCCAGAGGTGTTGCTGCAATGGCGGCATCTATATGCCCGTCTTGAATATTGCGTATAAGGTTCTCCGTACTTTGTTCTTTAATAATAAGATTTACCTTAGGGTACTTACTTATAAAAGCTTTTAAGAACATAGGTAAAAGAGTAGGCATAATGGTGGGTATTATACCAAGTGTAAAATCGCCACCGATGAATCCTTTTTCTTGGTCTACAATATCTTTTATTCTTTCCGATTCATTGACTATATTTTTGGCTTGGGCTACTATTTTTTTACCAACTTCTGTAATTGTTATAGGCTTTTTACTTCGGTCAAAAATAAGTATATCTAACTCATCTTCAAGTTTTTGTACTTGCATACTTAAAGTAGGCTGTGTTACAAAGCTTTTTTGAGCTGCAAGTGTAAAGTTTTGGTGCTCTGCTACAGCTAAAACATACTGTAATTGTGTAATGGTCATGCGTTATAATTTTAAGCTATAAAGGTATTAAAACTATCAATAAAATTTATTATTAAATACATTTTTTATGCAATACCTTTATACTATCAAAAGGAGAATGAATAAAATTTACATACAATTATGAAATTAAATAGTATAGGATTAAACGCAGAAAAATCGAAAGGATTAAGTGATGATTTAAATGTTCTTTTGGCCAATTTCCAAAGATATTATCAGAATTTAAGAGGTATTCATTGGAATATTAAAGGGAAACGTTTTTTCGACTTACATGTAAAGTTCGAGGAGCTGTATGATGACGCTAATATGAAGGTCGATGAGATAGCAGAACGTATTCTTACTCTAGGTGGAGTGCCATTGCACACGTTTGAAGATTACATGTCTAAAGGAACTGTACCTGTTGGAAAAAACATTACTAAAGATGAAGAAGCTATCCGTTTAATAGTAGGCTCATTAACCCAGTTATTAGTATTGGAAAGACAAATTTTGGATCAAGCAGACGATGCTAATGACGAAGGAACCAATTCCATGATGAGTGGTTTTATTTCGGAACAAGAAAAAACCGTTTGGATGATGAAAGCTTGGTTGGCGGAAGAAATCTAAATTCTAAAATTTTTTAAAATGAAAATGCCTCGCTTTATTAGTGAGGCATTTTTGGTTTATATATGATCTTTCTCATTTCGGTAGCAGAAATTGTCAATTGGGTAAACCCTTTTAGTAGAGCATGTATGTAGTTCGCATTTTTGAAGTATCAACATCAAAAAACGAACAGTCATGTTAAAACTAGTATCTACATTTATTTTAATTTTTACTACTTCGGTTGCTTTTAGCCAAACCCTAATTTCGGGAAAAGTAGCTAATGAAAAAGGAAACCCAATAGCAGGAGCCAATGTGTATTTAGAGGGGACATACGACGGAGCTTCTACAGGAAATGACGGAAATTTTTCTTTTGAAACAACAGAAAAGGGAACACAAACTCTTGTAGTATCTATGCTTTCTTATGAAACGCATTATGAAACGGGAGAGATATCTTATTTAAACAACCGTACCATAAAGTTGCGAGAAGCTATTAATGAGCTTACAGGAGTTACTTTAACAGCCGGCACATTTAAAGCAGGAGACAATTCTAAAGTAGCAGTCTTAAAACCTTTAGATATTGTAACCACTGCAGGTGCTGCAGGAGATTTTGTTGCTGCATTACAAACATTACCAGGGACAAGCACGGTTAGTGAAGACGGACGTTTATTTGTTCGTGGTGGAGCAGCAGGAGAAACACAGGTTTTTATAGATGGTATACGGGTTTTTCAGCCTTTTAATGCAACAGCGAATAATATGCCAACCAGAGGAAGATTTTCGCCATTTTTGTTTAAAGGAATTACTTTTAGTACTGGAGGGTATTCTGCGGAATATGGACAAGCATTATCCAGTGTTTTATTATTGAATACGGAAGATATGCCCAAACAAGAAAAAACAGATATTTCTATTATGTCTGTTGGTGGAGGAGTAGGGCATACCGAAATATGGGGAAACCAATCTCTAAGTATAAATACGTCGTATATAAATTTAGCACCATACCAAAGTTTAATTCCTAATAACCAAGGAGCACGTTGGAATAAACCATACGAATCTATTTCTGGAGAAGCAGTTTTTAGAAGCAAAGCAGAAAAGAGTATGTTTAAACTATACACGGGCTTTAACCATAGTAATTTAGATATTGAACAAGAGGATATTAATTATGACGATTACCTTCCTTTTCAATTAAAAAACAACAACTTGTATGTGAATGCATCCTATAAACATTTTTTAGAAAATGAATGGACACTTACCACGGGTGCAAGTATTTCTTTGGATAAAAACAATATTGGAATTTTAAATGATGATATAGATACGGAAGAAACGGCTTCGCATTTAAAAGTGAAGGTTAAAAAGAACTTCAGTAGTAGGTTTCAATTACATTTTGGAGCGGAACATTTTATAACCAACTATGCCGATACTTTTATAGAAGAAAATGGTACTAGCTTTAATAGTGAATTAAAAGAAAACTTATCTGGAGTGTTCTCGGAAGCGGATGTCTTTTTTAGCAACCGATTGGCAATGAAAGTAGGAGTGCGAGGCGAATATTCTAAGGTTTTAAATGATTTTACCATATCACCAAGGGCTTCATTGGCATTTAAGAGTAGTGATAAAGGGCAGTTTTCTTTTGCTTATGGCGATTTTCACCAAAACCCACAGACGAACTATTTAAAGTTTGATAATAGTTTAAAATCAGAAAAAACAGCACATTATATTCTAAACTATCAATTTATAAATGATGGAAAAACCTTTAGAGCAGAAGCGTATTATAAAGATTATAAAAACTTAGTAAAATATGATACGGAAGAAGCGTTGTTTGCTAGTAGCTATAACAATTTGGGTAGTGGATACGCTTCTGGGATTGATATTTTTTGGAGAGATAATAAGAGTATTAAAAATTTAGACTATTGGGTCTCTTATTCTTACCTAAATACGGAGCGCGATTATTTAAATTTTGAAAACAGAGCAACACCTAATTTTGCTCCAAAGCATAATTTTTCTCTAGTCACTAAATATTGGATAAACGATTGGCGCTCGCAAGTAGGAGCATCTTACACTTTTGCTGCGGGTAGGCCGTATGATAATCCCAATTCTACCGAATTTTTAGGAGAGAAAACAAAAAGTTATAACAATCTAAGTGTCAATTGGGCATACTTAATATCACCTCAGAAAATCTTATATCTGTCTGTAAATAATGCTTTAGGATTCAATAACGTTAGCGGGTACCAGTATACTGATGCTCCAGATGTAAACGGAACATTTAATAGGCGTTCTATACGGCCAACGGCAGATACGTTCTTTTTTGTAGGATTCTTTTGGACTATTAGTACAGATAAAAAGAGCAATCAATTAGATAATTTATAAAATTTAAAGGGAGTAGTAATGAAAACTACTCCCTTTAAACCAAAAAAGGAAATCAATCATTCAAACGTATAGTTTGTTTTTACCACTTGTGTAAGTCTAAAAAAACCATGGGCGTAATTTTCAGTTTTTGTTTGGTTAATACAGTTGCCTTTTAGAGCAACCGGAGTAGCACCAAATAAACCAACGCCTTCAGATTGTTCTATTAAGGTTCTTATGTAGTTAAAATAAGCCTTGGAAATTCCATACATTTCTATTTCTACTTTATCACCAGCAACAAATTCGCCTTGGTCATCATCTTCATCTTTTTCATACCACCAACTAACTTCATTTCCGTTAATGAATTCATCATCTACATCTTCTAGTTCAAAAAATAAATCGCCTTCTTCTTTATATTTAAAGAGGTAATAGTTTTCTTCCTCCTCTGGGTCATTAAAATATACATTTACTTCTAATGCTTCATCATTGAACCCTTTTTCGGCGGATTGTTTTACTCTAGTAATATTGGTTACGGATTTTAAATTTTCAGTAGCAATGTATGTTTCACTATTGTAAACAATTTCTAAATTATAGGTATTATCTACAATGGGGTTAAAAGAGGCGGTAGTGTAATTACCGTTATTTTCGTTGGTAAAAATGAATTCCTCTAGAGTATTTGTATTGGTAACCTTTACCGTAGCACTTGTTACAGGGGTATTCTGGTTTTCTGCAAAATAAGCAGATGAGGTCGATAGTTTTATGGTTTGGTTATTTCCCGTGGTTCCTTTTTCCCAATCTAAAGAGGCTTCAACGGTTAATCGTTCTGGGGCTGTTTGTAAATCTACATCGATTACATCTTCACAAGAGAAAAATATAGATATAGTAAATAAGGTTATAATTTTTATATAGGATTTCATTTTCTTAAAATTTAAAGTTATAGGTAGCTGATGGCATTATCCCAAAAATGGCTGTTCTTGTAGCTTCGTTAGCTCCTGTGTCCGTGTTTTGGCCAAAAGAGATGGAAGCCGCATTTTTTTTATTTAACACATTATAAATTCCAAAAACCCATTCTCCTTTCCATCTTCTATTCGGTTTTCTGTTAGGGGTATAGGTCGCAGAAATGTCAAATCTGTTGTATAATGGTAATCGGTCCGAATTTCTGTCAGAGTAACTAGCAATAGAGAGTCCTTCGTATTGGTACTGCCCATTAGGGTAGGTTACCGGTCTACCTGTTTGTAATGCACCATTAGCACTAAGAGTCCATTTTGGATTCATTTTGTAAGATGCTGTTACGGATAAGTCATGTGTTCTGTCATAAGCCGTGTTATACCATTCTCCATTACTGATGCCTGGACCACCGGCAATAGCATCTTTTGTCCTTTGTTCCGATTTAGCAAGAGTATATGCAATCCAACCTGTGAATTTTCCTGTATTTTTTCGGAATAACACTTCCAAACCATATGCTCTAGATTCGCCATTTAAAATTTCAGTTTCAATAGTATTAGTTCCAATTAAATCGGACCCATCAATATAATCAATACGGTTGTCCGTTGTTTTATAGTATGTTTCTATCTCTAGAGAGTAAGTCTCCTCCTTAAAGTTTCTAAAGTAACCCAAGGCAAATTGGTCAGACAATTGAGGTTTAACATATTTTCCACTAGGAGTCCATACATCTAATGGAGTTACGGAAGAAGTATTGGATAGTAAATGAATGTATTGTGCAGCACGCGAATATCCAAGCTTAATGGAAGAGTTATCGTTAAGCTCATAGGCCATAGAGACTCTAGGCTCTAGATTTCCATAGTTCGCAATTGATTTTCCTTTTTCATAATTGGTTTCGCTAATAGCCTCTCCGCGCTCATATATACCTAAAACAGAATTATAAGCAACCGGTTGATCGTTGGCATAATCCGTTAAAGGTTGCCCTCCTAAACGATTAAAGTAGCTGTAACGAAGACCGTACATGGCTGTTAACTTATCCGTTAGTTTATGTTCTGCATTTATATATACACCAGTTTCGAGAGCTTTTTTCTGGTCAAGCTTCATTGGATTAACAGAAGATTCTTCTGATGTGGGTAGTATTTGTCCAGGATTAAAATCGTAATAGATTCCACTTGCACCAAAATCTAATTTAAAAGCATCACTCAGATAGTATTTTAAATCGTATTTAGCATTGTAATTGTCAATAGAAGATATCCAGTTGAAATCTGCAATTTTAATTCCTAGGTCATAGTCATAACGACTATAAATCAAGGATAAGTTAGAAAAAAGGCGTTCGTTAAAAATATGATTCCATCTTAAATTTCCGGAAGCATTCCCGTAGGTAGTTTCAAAACTACTTCCAAGTTTAAACGTATCTCTTCCGAAGTAACCAGAAAGATAAAGTTTGTTATTCTCGTTTAATTTGTAGTTAGTTTTTAGGTTTAAATCGTAAAATCCAACACGATTTTTGTTTTTGGCTGCTGCCAAGAATACGTTTACGTAAGAGGATCTACCGGCAACTAGAAAAGAGCCTTTTTTATTAAATGCGGGGCCTTCTAGAGCCAACCTACTAGAGATTAATCCTATTCCTCCAGAAACACCAAATCTTTTGCTGTTACCGTCTTTTTGCCTTACATCTAAAACAGAAGAAGTTCTGCCGCCATATTTAGCAGGTATTCCACCTTTATGAAGTTTAATGTCTTTAATGGCATCTGCATTAAAGACCGAGAAAAACCCAAGTAGGTGAGAGGTATTATATATTATAGCTTCGTCTAATAAAACTAAGTTTTGGTCTACCGCACCACCACGAACATTAAAACCGCTGGAACCTTCACCACTATTGGTAACCCCAGGAAGCATCTGTAGCGATTTAATAATATCTACCTCACCAAAAACAACAGGCATTTGCTTCACCGTTTTAATGTTGAGCTTATTAACGCTCATTTCTGGTTTTCTAATATTTACATGTTCTTTTTCATCTGCGGTAAGAACTACTTCTTCTAGTTGTGTTGCATACTCTTTAATTTCAAAATCTAATTTTTGATTTTGGTTTAATGTGATTTCTTTTTTGATGTCTGAATACCCAACATACGAAATGATTAAAGTGTATGTTTCCTTTGGAGCAGTAATAGAGTAGAATCCATACTCATTAGTTATAGCTCCAATAGTAGTTCCTTCTAAAAATACAGAGGCACCAAAAAGAGTTTCCCCATTAGTAGCATCGGTAATGGAACCATTGACCGTAAAATTTTCCTGCGCACTTAGAAGTGTGGTGAAAAATAAAAATAGTAATCCTAATTTTTTCATTTTTTGATTGTTGTTGTTTGACTGTTGTTTTTTGATTTACTTCTACTATAGACAATCAAAAAAATGGAAGGTTGCATCATTTTAATAAAAAAGCCTATCATTTTAAAAAATGATAGGCTTTTTTATTAGGTGCTAAATTAATTAGTCTCTTTTCTTTGGTCTAGGTTTATTGGTGTTTCTATTGTTTTTACCTCTAAAATTAGAACTACCATGACGACTTTTGGGTCTGCTAGAGCTACGTGGTTTTTGATGCTGTTTTTCTTCCTCAGATTCTGTTTGCGAATCTCCGTCATCTACAAATTGATGCTCTGGCATTCTAGGCACTTCCTGTTTAATTAACTTTTCAATGTCTCGTAAATAAGCGCGTTCTTCTTTATCGCAAAAAGATAAAGCGATTCCACTAGCACTAGCTCTACCAGTTCTACCAATACGGTGTACATACGTTTCTGGAACATTAGGTAAGTCGTAGTTAACAACCAATGAAAGGTCTTCTACGTCTATACCGCGAGCAGCAATATCTGTGGCAACTAATACATTTAGTTTACCTTCTTTAAAAGCGCCTAATGCCTTTTGTCTTGCGGTTTGTGATTTATTTCCGTGTATAGCTGCAGAGTTAATATCTGCTTGGGCTAATTTTTTTACAATCTTATTGGCTCCATGTTTGGTCCTAGAAAATACTAAAACCGAAGCTTCAGGGTTTTCTTCTATTAAATGGATTAGTAATTTTGGTTTGTTGAGTTTACTAACAAAATAAATTCCTTGTTCTACTTTCTCTGCGGTAGCTTGCTTTGGTTGTATAGTAACACGCTCAAAATCTCCTAATATTTTTCTAGATAGTGTTACAATGTCTTTTGGCATGGTAGCAGAGAAAAATAAAGACTGTCTTTTAGGAGGTAATTTGGCTATTATCTTTTTAATATCATGAATAAAGCCCATGTCTAGCATTTGGTCAGCTTCATCTAAAACAACATATTGAACATCTCTAAGAGATATTATACCTTGATTCATTAAATCTAGCAATCTCCCAGGAGTTGCAATTAGAGCATCTACACCAGGACGCATTGCATTTACTTGTCTTTGTTGTTTTACGCCACCAAAAATAACTGTATTTCTAATATTAGTATGTTTACTATATGCAGTAAAATTTTCGCCTATTTGAATAGCAAGTTCTCTAGTAGGAGTAACAATAAGTGCTTTTATGCGTTTTTTTCCTTGAGTATGTTGCTCATTTGTATGTAAATGGTGAATAATAGGAATACTAAATGCTGCTGTTTTTCCGGTACCAGTTTGTGCAACACCTAAAAGGTCTTTATGATTTAATAAAATCGGAATTGCTTGTTCTTGTATAGGTGTAGGGTTCGTATACCCTTGTTCGTCAATAGCTTTTAATATAGGTAAAGCTATACCTAAATCTTTAAATGTCATGTATTTTTAATATATGCCGCGAAGATACAGTTAATGTTTGAATAAAAAGATTGTGTTATAGACCAGCAATTGCCGATTCTGCACAACGTTCTCCATCCATAGCAGCAGAAACAATACCACCGGCATAACCACCACCTTCACCACAAGGGAATAAACCTTCTATTTCAGGGTGCTCTAATTTTTCGTTTCTAGGAATGTTTACGGGTGATGAGGTTCTCGATTCTACACCAACAATATTAGCTTCAGCAGTATAGTATCCTCTCATTTTTTCGCCAAAAACTTTGAAACCACCACGCAGTCTACTACCTATAGCTTTTGGTAAAAGAGAGTGTAGGGGAGCAGATTTTAATCCTGGTTGGTAAGACGTTGGGTTTAAATCTGCAGAAAGGTTTCCTTCTACAAAATCGGTAAGTCTTTGAGCGGGAGCTACCTGGCTACGACCACCTGCTGTAAAAGCCAGTCTTTCGATACTTTTTTGATATTCTAAACCCTTTAAAACGCCGAATTTTTCGAACTTACGTAGGTCTTCGTCCGCATTAATCTCTACTACAATTCCAGAATTAGCATATAAATTATTTCTTTTAGATGGAGACATACCATTAACAACCACTTCTCCAGGAGCTGTGGCAGCAGGAACAATAAATCCGCCTGGGCACATACAAAAGGAGTAAACACCCCTATTTTTTACTTGCTCAACTAAACTATAGGATGCGGCAGGTAAAAGCTCATTACGTTCGCCTCTACAATGGTATTGAATAG
Source organism: Maribacter sp. (assembly GCF_016744255.1). Classification (GTDB taxonomy): domain Bacteria; phylum Bacteroidota; class Bacteroidia; order Flavobacteriales; family Flavobacteriaceae; genus Maribacter_B. Next base: position 57,423 of record NZ_JADGES010000005.1, on the reverse strand, counting down.
AATCTATAATATGTTGCGGATGTTCTACGCGTACACCCATAGCAAAAGACTTTGCTTTTAAGCTAATTTTTTTATCATGTAGTAAATAGTAAATATCACGAGCAGAATGGCCTGTAGCAAGAATGACTCTATTAGCTTGCATTTCAATACCATTTTGTAATTGAATTGCAGTTATTTTATTGTTTTTAACAGTGAAATCTGTTACACGGGTATTAAAATGTATTTCTCCTCCGTGCTCTATAATTTTCTCTCTAATATTCTGCACAATTTTTGGTAGCTTATTAGTGCCAATATGTGGATGCGCATCTACCAGTATTTGTTCTGTAGCACCATGGTGTACTAGACTCTCAAAAATTCTACGAACATCCCCTCTTTTAAGGCTACGGGTATATAACTTACCATCGGAATAGGTTCCTGCTCCACCTTCCCCAAAACAGTAGTTACTGTCTTCATTTACTAAATGGTCTTGGTTTATCGCTTTTAAATCGCGTCTACGCTCTTGTACTTTATTGCCGCGTTCTAATATAATAGGTTTGTAACCAAGCTCTAAACAACGTAAAGCAGCCCACATTCCTGCAGGGCCAAAACCAATAATATGTATTTCTTTGGCCTTAGAAACGTCTTTGTAATCGAAAGTATAATCTGGTTGTTCGGATGGTTTTTGGCGAATATAAACCTCCATTTTATAATTGAAGTAAATAGAAGGTTTGCGAGCATCTACAGACTTCCGTAGTACTTTTACAACAATATCTTTTTCATCCTCTCTAAGATATTTGGCTACTTTTTTTAAAAGCATTCCTGTTTGTCCTTCTTCTTTTAAAGATAGTCGTAATTGTATATTCCTTACCATATTGCAAAATTACTGGTTTTATAAGATTAGCTTCTGTTTTTTTTATAATAGTTACAGTCCAATCCAGAATAATTACAATTCAGCACTTCTTTTTATCCTAGCGTATAGGATTACTGCACCTTTGGAGTATAAATCAAAAAACAGAAATTATGAAACAAATTATTACCATCGCATTATTTTTAGTAGCTACAATAGCTACAGCACAAGACCAATACACTACTGGAATGCAAAAGGCTTTTCAGTTTTGGGGAGAAGGTAAAACCACGGAAGCATCTAATCTTTTTGAGCGAATTTCTACGGCAGAAAAGGATAATTGGTTACCAGCATATTATGGCGCGCAGGTAAATACAGTAGCGTCCTTTGGAGAAAAAGATAAAGAGAAGCTTGTAAAACAATTAGAAAAAGCACAAGAATTTGTTGATATTGCAAAAGCAATTTCTCCTAATAACCCAGAGATATTAGTACAACAAGCCATGATACATACGGCTTATGTAGCTTTTGATGGAGCAACGTATGGTATGACACTATCAGGTGAAGTAGTTACGTTGTATCAAAAAGCATTAGCGATTTCTCCTAATAACCCGAGGGTTGTTTTTTCTAAGGCAGAATGGGATATGGGTTCGGCAAAATATTTTGGACAAGATACTACACCGTATTGTAAAGAGATAGAGCGTTCCATAGAACTTTTTACTAACTTTAAACCAGAGTCAGAATTTCACCCGAATTGGGGAAAAGACAGGGCAGAGGCAACAGCAAAGAACTGCGGGAAATAAAACAATTACATGCAACGATTTTTAAAACATCTGGTAAGAGCATTTTTTATTGGGACTATAATTTATATTGCTTTTATGGCTATATATTATTTTTCTGGTGATTTGGGGAGCCAATTCAATATAGAAAAGGCTTGGTTAAAATATTGGCAAAACATGATTTTTTCGGTAATACTTTACTTTAGTAACGCCTATTGGATAGAGTATGTTCTAAGGAGTTATAAAAGTAGATTGTTTACCATTAAAAAATTTGCAACAGTAATTACAGGGAATATAGTGTTCTCTATACTAGGTATCTTTTTGTCTAAGCTTATTTTAGCTGTTTTTGTTTATGAGATGTCTTTTTTAGATTTTTTAAATGAACAGAGTATTAACAGTTATAAGATTTCTATGCTTATTTCTACTGCTATCGCATTAATTTTTTATGCTATATGGTTTTATAAGTACAGGCAGGAGAATAAAGTTAAAGAGCAAAAGATAATTGCAGGAACGGCCTCCGCAAAGTTTGATGCTTTAAAGAACCAACTAGATCCTCATTTTTTATTCAATAGCTTAAATGTTTTAACAAGCCTAATAGAAGAAGATCCATACCAGGCGCAAAAGTTTACCACCTCACTTTCTAAAGTGTATCGCTATGTTCTAGAACAAAAAAACAAAGATTTGGTACCTGTAGACGAGGAATTGAATTTTGCTAATACCTACATAAAGTTGTTAAAAATGCGATTTGAAGATAGTATTATTCTAGAAATTCCCGACTGTTGCACGGACCCCGAAGCCAAAATTGTGCCATTATCATTACAATTATTACTAGAAAATGCAGTAAAACACAATGTGGTTACTGCAGAAAAACCTTTGCGAATTAAGGTGTTTGAGGAGGATGGGGACTTGTGTGTTACAAATAATATACAAGAAAAAAGAGTGGTTAAAAAAAGTAGCGGAGTGGGACTTAAAAATATTCAGGAACGCTACGCAATTTTAACAGATAGAAGGGTGAGAATAGATAACGAGGCATCTGTTTTTAGTGTGCAACTACCTATGCTTACTAAGAAAGTTACGGTTATGGAAGTTCAAGAATCCTATATGGAAGATAAACGGTACCAGAAAGCGAAAGAAAAAGTAGAAGCAATTAAAGGTTTTTATGGCAACCTAATAGCGTATTGTATCATAATACCAATGCTTACTATATTAAATTACAATACAACGAGTTTTCCATGGGCAATTTTCCCAACAGCAGGTTGGGGGTTTGGAGTTGTAGTACATGGTATGGAGGTTTTTGGATACAACCCTTTATGGGGGAAAAGTTGGGAAGAAAGAAAGCTTAGAGAGTATATGGGTAATGAAGATTAGATTATTTACAACTCATGCCTAAAACACAACAATTCAGAAACTTATATTTAAATATCGCGGTGTTTTTTAGGAAGTTTGAAGTAAATAAAAAAGCAATCGTATGAATAACTTAGATAAAGAAAATAGGTATTTAAAAGCAAAGGAGAGAGTTGCAGAGGAAAAGAAATTTTACACCAGTTTAATCTCTTATTTTGTGTTTGTTCTTTTTTTAGCAGGAGTAAATTATTGGACAGATGAATGGCGCCACCCTTGGTTTTTATGGGCAGCTTTTGGTTGGGGAATAGGACTCGTTTTTCAGGCTGTTAAAGTTTTTGGTTACGGAACCTTTTTTAGTAGTAACTGGGAAGAACGTAAGATTAAGGAATACATGAACGAGGATAAAAAAAATGACTTATGGAAATAAAAGAAGAAAGTCAGAGAGAAAAGCTACGTAAAGCAAAAAAGCGTGTAGCCGATTTAAAAGGGTATTACGGGCATTTAACTGCTTATTTAGCTGTTAATACCTTTATATCAGTATCAAAGATTATAGGAAACATAAACAATGGAGAATCATTTAGTGAAGCTTTTTTTGATTTCGGAACATTTGCAATTTGGGTTTTCTGGGGAATAGGATTGTTTTTCCATACGATAAAAGTATTTTCATTAAACCCATTTTTTGGTAGAGATTGGGAAGAAAAACAGATTCAAAAATTCATGGAAGAAGATAAGCGAGAATCTGAAAAATTTAGATAATGAACAATCAAAAACTACAATTAGCTAAAAAGAAAGTAAAAGCTATTAAGCATTGGTATATCCTTATAATTTTTGCGGTAGTGGGAACTATTTTTATGATTTGGTTTAATTCCTATTTAAGAAGTATTGGGACTCCCGTATTTGGAAGTCTTGCAGTAATGATAGGCCCAGTAATTTGGTGGGTAATTGTACTTTTTAAAGGCCTAAGTATCCATAATAAATTTCCTAAGTTTTTTAAAAGCTGGGAAGAAAAGCAGATTCAAAAATTCATGGAAGAAGACAAACGTAGATCTGAAAAATTTAGATAATGAACAATCAAAAACTACAATTAGTTAAAAAGAAAATAAAGGTATTGAAGAATTGGCACCTTTTTACCCTTATGGTTTCCTTTGCGACAGTATTGATGGTGTGGTTTTCATTTTATGTAAAATCACAAGGAGCACCAGAATCTGTAAGTTGGATTTTTAGAGGAACAGCCTTCGCTTGGTGGGTAATAGTTGTTGTTCAGGGATTTAATATAAACAATAAGTTAGCGAAGCCGTTACGAGGATGGGAAGAACGAAAAATTAGGAGGTTTATAAAGGAGGAAGAGATAAAGACCGAAAAATACAGGTAATGGAGGAAAAAAAAAGGACCCGAGAAAAATTTATTCAAGCCCAAGAGAGGGTTGTTAAACTACGAAAATTTTATGTAGGTCTAGTGCGTTTAATCATCTTTACGGTCTTATTATTTCTTTTTAATGGAAGGATTATACAAATATTCATAGAGCACGGTTTAGACAATGAACATATTTTGTATTGGGTAAATTGGACCTTATGGAGTGTGCCTGTAACAATTGCTTTTATAATGTTGATTAAAGGACTTAAGTTGTTTATTTTTAAAAACAATTCTATTAAAAATTGGGAAGACCGTCAAATTGAAAAAATAATGAAAGAAGAAGATTCTTTCGAGTAAAATAAAATAAAGGCATGAATATAATTATAATTGAAGATGAAAAACCAGCAGCAAGACGTTTGTCTCGATTGTTAAACGATTTGGGAGTTGCCGTATCTACAATGTTGCATTCGGTAGAGGAATCTATTTTATGGTTTCAAAATAACGAACATCCAGATTTAATTTTTTTAGATATTCAATTATCAGACGGGTTGTCTTTTGAGATTTTTGAAACCATCGAAATTAAAAGTGCTATTATTTTTACAACGGCTTATGATGAATATGCATTACAAGCCTTTAAGTTAAATAGTATAGATTATTTGTTAAAACCAATCGATGATGAAGAGTTAGGAGTTGCAGTAAAAAAATACAAAGACTTAAAACCAGAACCAGAAAAATTAGCCCTGAATTTTGAGGATATAAAAAAGCTTTTGGTAAATCCATTAGAGCGGGAATATAAAAAACGATTTACCGCTAGAGTAGGGCAGCATTTAAAGATTGTAAATGGAGAAGAAGTGGAGTGTTTTTATAGTGAAAATAAAGGCACCTATGCAGCAACTTCAGATGGCAGAAATTACCTCTTGGATATTACCTTAGAGAATCTTGAAAATGAACTAGAACCAAAAACATTTTTTAGAGTTAGTAGAAAGTTTTATGTGAATATAAATCACATAAAAGATATTGTTTCGTATACAAATTCTAGGCTTCAGATTAAGGTAAATCGCTATAATGAGCAAGAAATTATAGTTAGCAGAGAAAAAGTAAAAGACTTTAAGCTTTGGTTAGAGTAATGGTATTTAATCTTCTGGAATAGTGTATTTTAGATTTAGCTATAGATTTTTCTTATAATGCCTTTTTTACACTGTTTCGAGAGGAAAATCTCTTTTTTTAGTACATTTAAATATACAATTATTTATGACATGAAACTAGCGCATATTTGTAGCTTTTTTTTGTCATTGTGCTTTAAAAAAATGCCTTTTATTATTTGTTTTTAGAATTTAATTTGGTTGTTTTTATTTGTTAGAATAGATTGTGAAAAGTAAAAAAAAATAAAATGTATTTTAGTGTTATTCTACACGATTTTCATCGAAAGAAGAAGGCAGTAATTTTGGAATTAGTTTAATAAGGATAGGTAATAAAACAGCTCCGCCTGGCAACATAAATATGGCTAAAGAAGGCACGCTTTTACAAATGTCTAAGAGCTGATTTTGTACCTTTTTTTTCTCGTCAGAACTTAAATCTTTAACTGTAGATTTAGATAATAAGGCAACTAATTCTTTACTTTCAGAAAGCTCTTTTTGCAGCCTTTTACTGTTCCTAATTATTAATTTATTTACAATTTTAGACATGCTATCGTAAAATTGAACGGCTAAATTATTGTCTTTTAAGAAAGGAATTACCTCTGAATTCTTATCAAAAAAATAGGTTATTTCTTCTATAGATCTAGAGATTTGTTTGGCATTAAAACCTAAATCTTGTCCGATTCCGAAAATAAAATCGGACTCTTTATAGTCTAAAGATTTGTCTTCCCATACCGTTAAACAAGCCATTTCTAGATAGTATCTGTTCTCCCATTCTTCAGGATTTACACGAATTCTATCCCTGTAAGAACCATCAAAATTTTGCTTATCAGCATCTATAAAGGTCAAAGAACTTTCAAATAATTGCGCTAATTTTTTATCAGATTTGTTCTTTTCTTTAGAATTTAAAGCATGGTAAATTATGTTTATTGCTATAAATTCTATGTTTTGAGCATAAGCTCTAATGTTGTTTTTGTCATTTAAATAATGTTTAAAAGTTAATACATCAATGTATAAAAACGAATTAGTAATAATGCTATTAAAGGTTTTGCTAATAACATTATCTCCTAAATAAACTCTGGATTCTATAATCTTTTCGAGCTTAGCGGAGCCCTTATTTGTGGTTAATAATTTTTCAAAAAAAGAAACATGGTTAATTTCTAAAGAAGTGTAAAATTGGTTTACAGTGCTGATGAATTCTTCAATGGATGCATCTTTTTCTTCTAATACATAGGTGTAGTACAATGCATTTAGTAGGTTTATTTTTGCGCATTCATCTTCTGTTAACTTGTGTTCTGCTTCTATTTTTCTGGGTATTCGTATGTTTATACCGTATACGAACCCCGTTTTTTTAAGCTCTCCATATAAGTCTCTAAAGCCAGCGAATGGGATAGTGTCATCTTTTATAAGATGAAAATATTTTCCAATCCAGCCTACAGATGAAGGGTTCATATTAATTAACTTTTTAAAGTTGCCAAATTAAGATAAAATATAAGGCTTTTCTTATGTTTTAGTTCCTTTTCGAGCTATTGCAGTAAAAACCTATTATATCTAAATTTATTAACACTTTTGTTGTCATTATGGCGTGTGTTTGTAGGGTTTTAAGAGATTATTTTTTAATCCATTTACGTATTAAAACGGGGAGTAGTAGTAAATCTAGCACTAAAGCTGTTAGTAAGGTTGCACTTAGTAAGAGTCCGATAGTAATACTTGGAAGATGAATAGAGAATACTAGCACCATAAAACCAAAAAAGAGTAGCAGTGTTGTAATTACAAGAGCTCTACCCGTTTCTTTAAAGGTTTTTTCAATAGCTTCTTCTTTATCTAAGCCATTAAAACGGCATAGTTTGTATCTCCCAAGAAAATGAATGGTATCGTCTACGGCAATACCAAATACTATTGCAAAAACTATGGATATAGTAGCCTCTAAAGGTATTCCTAAGAAGCCTAAAAGCGCCCCAGCGAATAATAGGGGAAGAATATTAGGTATCAAAGAAATGGCTAGCAATTTAATATCTTTAAAGAGTATAACCATAATAAAACCAACAAGAATTAAACCTAAACCCAGACCTTGAAGCAGGCTGTTCCTTATGTATACAGAGTTTTTGTCTAATAGCATTCCTTTCCCTGTAAGTCTAAAATGTACTATAGAAGTATCTGTTTTTGTGGTGATATAGCGATTTAAATTCTCATATACTTTTATAAGGCTATCGGTACCAATATCTAGTACTTTGGCAGAAATACGGCCTTTTGTATTATCGTTATTGACAAATTTTTGCAGTTGTTTACGAGCTATTTTATTTACATCTTTTTTGTATAAAGCATAGGTTTTTTCGTCTGTAGGAAGTGTAAAGAACTCCTTTTTATTAAGATGGTGTGCTTTGTTAATTCCTTTAAATAAGAGGTTTATAGAGGTTACTTCGCGAATATCTTTAAGAGACTTTAATTTAGCTTCCATTTGGTCTATTTCTTGGAGCATTTTAAAATCGGTTATTTTGTTGTCTCCTTTTGCAATCACCGCGACTTCAAGAGGTCTAAAGCCTGAGTACTTGGTTTGGAAAAAAGAAAAGTCATCGGCTAGCACACTATTTTTTGGAAAACTAGCCTGAAATTCGTAATTGGTATTTATTTTAGAAACACCCCAATAGCAAATAGCAGCAAATAAAAGAGCGCTATACAAAATGGCTCGTGGATTTTTTTTGGTGAATATATTTACTTTAAGTAAGTAAAAATTCCAATTCTCCATGGAATTTTTATTAGACAGAAGATGCTTTTTGTTAATGATTAAGAGTAGGGCGCTCGTAAAAAAGATTACCGTTACATAGGCTACCATTACACCAATAGCAGAGTTTAGACCAAAATCTTTTATGGGTTGTAATTTAGATGTAATGAGGGATAAGAACCCAATGGCAGTTGTAACAGAGGTTAAAAGAGTAGTAAGGCCTACTTCTTTTAAAGTGCTGATTATTGCTTCATTTTTATCTATGTTTAAGTGTAATTTTTCTAAATAACTATCCATAATATGAATAACATCGGCAGAACCTACAATTAAAAGTAAAATAGGATAAAAGGAAGATAATGTGTTGAGCTCTTTTCCTAAGATAGAGAGTAACCCTAAGAATAAAAGTAGAGCCATTATAATAGAAGAAAAGGCTAGCGCAACTACAGCTATTTTTCTGTAGACAAAAAATAAAACAAAGAGAACTAATAAAGCAGAAAGGGCACTAGTTACCAGAAGCTCTCTTTTTTGCATAGCTACAAAAGCTTCATAAAAATAGGCTCTTCCTAAGAGATGGTATTCATTTAATTGGTGTTTGTTTAAGGCAGCGCGGACTTCCTCTAAAAATAGCAAGCAGTTGTTGTAATCTAAATTATCTTCAGTTTCAATAGCCACTACCAAAGAGGTTCCTTTGGTGTCAATAAAAGTATTGGTAAACAGACTGTCTTGCTTAATTTTTTTCCAATCCTTAAGGTATCTGGTAGAATCTTGAATGTTAACCACAGGTATTTTAGTGTATCCAAAAGAGGTTTTTAAAGGATAAAATAACGTGGTTAAAGAAGAGCTATTTTTAGTATACGTAAACTTTTCAGCATCTAAAGAGAATTGATGAAAGCGTTCTAAAAAATCCTTTTCAAAAACGGTTTCTTTGTTTTCTATGGCAATAAGTAAGAAGTTGTCATCTGTGCCAAATTCTTTTATAAACTCTTCATAAAAAATTAAATCGGGGTCACCAATCGGAAAAAATTGGTCAAAATCAAAAGTAAATTTAAGAAAGCCTAGTAAAACAGTAGAAATAGCTGCTAAAACGATAAATAGAAATACAATATGTTTTTTTAGAGCAATAAGTCTTTGCATAGTACTAGTTTCGATAAAAATAGGGTAGTAGATAAAAGGCTGCTAATTAGCAGCCTTTTGTTCTATGAGTACATTATAATATTATTTTTTTTCTAAAAGAACTTCTGCTTTTACGGCTACCTCACTCCAGGTTTTACTTACCCCGTCTGCACCAGTATGCAATACTTCACAAGCTTTATTGATAGAAGCTACGGCATCTAAAGCGTTCCAGTTTTTTAAATCCATAACACCATTGAAAGTATAGACGTTATCTGTTGTGGTTTCATAAGTTAAAGGAATATTCGCAGTTTCTCCATTTAAGGTTATATCTATAGAGCAAGTATTGTCTGCTCCGGTTTTAAAAACACCAGAAATAAGTTCTGTATCTTTCATTACACCAAAAAAGAACTCTAATAATTTAGGGTCTCTTGTGCCAGTAGCATCATTGGTAAATAAGCTACTTACGGGAATACTAAAAGTAGTTCCATTAAGAGCTTCCATAGCAGTAGCTCCAGTATTATTTTTGGTAATGTTTATTTTGGTAAATGTACCACCAACTGCTTTTTTTTCTGTGGTTTTGTATCCAACAAAACTCACTTTAGTAGAATCATTTACAATGCTATATTGTTCTGTTTCTACAGTTGATGCAGCTTCTTCCGTTTGTTCTTTTTCTTTTTTAGCATCTTTGCAACTGTATCCTGCAAATACTAATAGACTTAGGGTAATAAAGGCTAATTTTTTCATGAAGTGTAATTTTTTATGCTAAAAGTACATATTATTTAAGCGGTTGACAAAACAACTTTTTCTGTATTCTATGTTATGTTTTATCCGTGTGTTTTAATTTAAAGAGAATGTTTTAATTTCTTTAAAAGGGGAGGCCTCTGTTTTTTCGATACTTTCTTTATAAGGCATCCATTTTTCTTGAAAAAAGGAGTTTGTTTTTTTTAAGGCAGAGGATAAATCTTCTTCCGCAAACTGAATCAGGTTTTTTTCAGTTTCTGTAACCCCTGTTTGTCTCGTAGCCACATAATAACTGGCACTCCCTATGCGTTGCATAACATTTATTTTAGGGTTGCGGGTAATACCTTGTCTCTTATCTTCTTTGCCAATATAAAGTGCTATAGTAGAATCTATTTCTTTTATAATGTCCTTAGATGCTTTTATTTGAGCATCGTATTTGTCTTTATCTAAAGCCTTTAATTCTTTTTGAAATTTAGCAGCTATTTCTTTATTTTCTACTAACTGCTTTACTGCATCAGCTGCTGTTTGGGTATACGTTTGTATTTTTTTGGAATACGAGTATATTTCATTCGTAGAAGCGGTAGAAACGTTGAGCCTCGGGTCTGCTTTTATTTCTATTTGTGTTTCGGCCATTTGGTCTCCATATTCCATTTTTACATTATATGTTCCAGGTTTTACACTGAGACCACCACGCTCTTTTTCCTTTTTTGCTATTTTCCTAGAAGGTCTATCTGGGCCTTTTTCATTCATACCCCAATAAATTCTATGAAAACCTGCTTTTTCGGGAGTTTTGTATTTTAAAGTGCGTATTAACTCTGTGTCCTTGTAAAAAGTGAAACGTATAGAATCTTTTTTCTGAACCCCATTTTGCTTTTTCTTCTTTTCTATAATAGAGTCTTTATCCTTTGTAATGCTTTCTTCCTTTTCATCTGTTTTAGGAGCCTCTTTCTTTTTTCCTTTTTTAAGAAAATAGGTAATCATAGCACCTTCCTTTTTATTTTCAGCATTGTAAAGTGCATCACCGCCAAATCTACTGCCTGTTGGTTGCTGGTATGCTGCTTGGTAGCCAGTTGGTGGTGTAAATAAAGCAATATCGTTTTGAAGAACAGAAGGGTTTTTAGCAATTGCTCGTAAAGGGCGAATATCATCTAATACCCATGCTGCACGACCAAAAGTACCAATAATCAAGTCTTGTTCTCTAGGGTGAATTACCAAATCTTTGGTAGAGACCGTTGGGAAGCCTTCCGTCCATTTTAGCCATTTTTCTCCAGCATTAAAAGAGATATACAGTCCATCATCGGTACCAAGAAATAACAAGTTTGGGTTTTCTATATCTTCCACAATAGAAAGCGTGTAACTTTCCACATCTGTGTTGTCTACTATGCGTTCCCATGTTTTTCCATAGTTTTTAGTTCTATAGGCATATGGAGTATAGTTAAATCTTCGGTAATCGTTCGCTATTAATAGCGCTTCTCCTTTGTTTTTGTTAGATGCTTTTATTTGGGGAATCCAACCTCCTTTTGGCAGTCCTTTTATATTTTTGGTGACCTCTATCCAAGATGCGCCACCGTTTTGGGTATAGTGCACACGGCCATCATCCGATGCAGTCCATAACATACCTTTCTCTAGCGTAGATGGTTCTATTACTAATATGGTGCAATGATTTTCTGCTCCAGTAGCATCCATAGTTAAACCACCACTTTCACTTTGTTTTTGCTTTTCTGGGTCATTGGTAGTTAAGTCTCCAGAAATTACTTTCCAAGTAAGACCTTTGTCTGTACTTTTGTGTACAAACTGACTTCCAAAATATACGGTGCTATTATCAAAAGGGTCTTGCCCAATAGCAGCATTCCAATTAAAACGTAACTTAGTTTTTGCGTCTGGTGGCGTAGGGCGAACCGTATAATTATTACCTGTTTTCCAATCGTATCTAGAGACATATCCTTGCTGACTCATGGCATAACCAAATTGAGAATCGTCTTTATCTGGGACTACATCAAAACCATCGCCAAAAGCAATTTCTTGCCAATAGCTGTTACGTATTCCCTGTGCTTTCCAAACATAGGCGGGGCCTCTCCAAGAACCATTATCTTGCATTCCGCCATACACATTGTATGGGTATTCGTTATCTACATTAATATGGTAGAATTGTGCTACAGGTAAGTTTCCTATAAATCGCCATGTTTTTCCGCCGTCTTTAGTAATGTTTAATCCACCATCATTGCCATCCATCATAAACTGGCCATTTGTAGGGTGAATCCACCAAGCGTGGTGGTCTGGGTGAACGCCATTCGCTACGCCGTATGCAGGCATAAGTTGGGTAAAGTTTTTTCCACCATCTTCAGAAGCGTTTATGTAGGTAAATACAGAATAGACCCTGTTTTCATTCTGCGGGTCTACATAAATTTCAGAATAGTAAAATGGTCTATTGCCAATATCTGCTTTGTCATTTATTTTTTTCCATTTAACACCGCCATCTACAGATTTATAAAGGGCATTCTTTTTTGCTTCAATAAGAGCATAAATAACATCTGTTTTTCCTGGAGCTATGGCAACACCAATACGGCCTAGCTCTCCTTTTGGTAATCCGTCTTCTTCGGATATTTTTTTCCAGTTTTCTCCACCATCATGGGTAATATAAAGTCCGCTGCCTTTTCCTCCAGATTTAAAAAACCAGGGATCTCTTTTGTGTTCCCACATGGCTGCGATTAGTTTGTTAGGATTGTTAGGGTCCATAACCAAATCTGCAGCTCCAGTTTTATTATTTACGAATAGGATTTTTTTCCAAGATTTACCACCGTCTGTAGTTTTATAAACGCCTCTTTCTGCATGCTCTCCCCAAGGAGAACCAATAGCACCAACATATACGGTGTTGGGGTTCATAGGGTCTATTTTTATTCTATGAATATGGCGTGTTTTTTCTAATCCCATGGATTTCCATGTTTTACCACCATCTAAAGATTTATAGATTCCGAATCCACCGTTTAAACTGTTTCTAGGGTTTCCTTCTCCTGTACCAGCCCATAAAATAGATGGGTTAGATTGTTGAATGGCAATTGCACCTATGGAACTGGTGAGCTCTTTTTCGAAAATAGGAGCCCATTTAATACCGCCCGAGGTAGATTTCCAAATACCACCAGAAGCAGTACCTACATACATAATGTCTGGGTTACTATGAACAACATCAATAGTAGTAACACGACCACTCATTCCGCCAGGGCCTATATTCCTTGGTTTTAAGTCTTGTACTAGATCCATTTTAAACTCTTGTGAAAGAAGAGAGAAGGATGCAAAAAGCATGGAGAAGAGTAATAATTTTTTCATTTATTTTTTTTCATTAATTAGTCGCTTAAATATAGCAAAAACAAAAGAAAAAAAGGAGGTAAGAAAACGAAATTACAAGATGTACTATTGGGTTGCTTGGAAAAATAATAGGAAGAGCCAATTTTGTTAGTTCTACCAGTTTCCTCTAGATTTTATATTCTGAGAGCAAAGTTTAATTATTTCCGTAATTCTTTTTTGCCTAGTAACCTCTCTTTTGGCCTGATTGAGCCAGTATAGATAACTCTTTCTATAACTGCGGCTGAAGTTAGAGTAATTAACGAAAGCACTTTCGTTTTGATTAAAGGCTATTCGTAAATCTTTAGGAATTATGCCATTTTCAACATTATCTAAAACAGTCCAGGAGCCGTCTTTCTTAGCTTGTTTCATTTTTATTAATCCACTTTCGTGCATTAATTCATTTTTAATAAGCTGCTTTATGTAGGTTTTATTAAGCTTGCTCCAGACACTTTTTTGTTTTCTTGGACAAAAATATTGCTGTCTTTTTCCATCGCCAAGGCTTTTAACGGTACTGTCAATCCATCCATAGCACAATGCCACTTTTACAGCTTCTTCCCAGCGCATGCTTTCCATAGGATGGTCTATTTTATAGAAAATTAAATAAACCCCCTCTTCGTTATGATGATTATTGAAAAGCCATTGACGCCATTCTTCATCATTTTTAAAGTAGAGTTGTGTTTTGGTAGTCATCTAAAGAAAATATTAAGCATTTAATTTTGTAAGAATATTAATGTTAAAATTTTAATAGTCTACTATAATATTAAGAAATATTTTGCAGATAATTTAATTATTTTTGGAGTAATTTAAAAATGCTATACCCTTGTTTTAAGCACAATTAAAACAATAATAAGCCTTTGTTACGTAGCTTTTGTATGGCTTTAGAAGACCAAAAAAGCTCAAAATGTTCAAAATGAACCTCAAAGTTGGTCTTTAGGTTAGCGAATGAAATGGCTTTGTTTTCAGAGATTTGAAGTTCTGCTAATTTGTTAACCAACCATTCCCCATGTTCTTTTTCTAAAGAAATAGAGAAGGATTCTCTGTGTTCATGAAAATGTAATACCGCCGATTCTCTGGTAATTCCTCTTTTAGATTTAGATAGGTAACTAAGTTGTGGTATAGTACCTAACCAATATACTTTTTGTTGGGGTTTAGGAGCTTTTGGTAGCTCGTTTTCCAAGGCATTATAAATATAATCTGGATGAATGGAAGTTTTTGGAATTTTAAAATTGAACCAATCTTGTAAAGGCAATTCAAAGCTTACTCCATACATAAAATTAAATAACGACTTTTTTAATCCATAGCTAAATTGTGTATGGTCTATGCCTGTGTGGTCTGTAAATTCTACATCGTTATTAGCAAAGGTAATATTTTTATGATGTGGTGTAATGGCATAATCCTTAGGGTTTATACCAACTGGGCTGTGTGCTGTTAGGGCAAATTGATGCCAAAAACCAGATTGTAATACACCAATTTTAAATAACTGCCGTACCATTTCTAAACTGTCTACCGTTTCTTGAATGGTCTGGGTGGGGTAGCCGTACATTAAATAGCAATGCACCATAATGTTGGCTTCTGTAAAATTACGCGTAACTCTAGCTACTTGTTCTACAGTAACCCCTTTATCAATGAGTTTAAGTAATCTGTCCGATGCTACTTCTAAACCACCAGAGACGGCAATACAACCAGATGCTTGTAGCAATAGGCAAAGGTCTTTGGTAAAGTTTTTCTCAAAACGAATATTGGTCCACCAGGTTACGGTTAGCTTTCTTTTAATAATTTCAATAGCAAGACTTTTCATTAATGCCGGAGGTGCCGCTTCGTCTACAAAATGAAATCCTGTTTCTCCCGTTTGGGCAATAATTTCTTCCATACGGTCTACCAATATATTGGCAGTAATAGGTTCATAAAGCTTAATATAATCTAGAGAAATATCGCAAAATGTGCATTTACCCCAATAACAACCGTGTGCCATGGTTAGTTTATTCCATCTGCCATCGCTCCAAAGACTGTGCATTGGATTAGCAATTTCAATAACAGAAAGATATTGGTCTAGTAGTAGATCAGAATAATCGGGAGTTCCTAATTGATTTTGTTTATAGTCAGGAAGGCTACAGTTTTTGTATGTAATCTTTCCGTTTTCTACTACTAAAGTGCGTTTGTATTCTTTTTCACCATTGCCTTCTAAAAGTATGTTTTTAAGGAGTAATTCTATAGGTAGCTCTCCATCATCTAAAGTAATAAAGTCGAAAAAAGAAAATACTCTCGTGTCTGTAACTTGGCGTAATTCGGTATTCGGAAAACCGCCGCCCATAGCAACCTTAATATTAGGAAAGTGAGCTTTTATATATTGGGCACAACGAAAAGCGCTGTATAAATTCCCAGGAAAAGGAACCGAGAAACATACTATTCGTGGTTTAGTTTCTTCCAGAATATCTTCTAGAAGGTCTAAAGTAATAGCATCTATAAAGGTGATTTCTTCTTGTAATTCATCATACAATTCGTTAAAATCATTGGCACTACGGCCAAGACTTTCAGCATATCTACTAAATCCAAAATTACCATCGACGCATTCAATTATAAAGTCCGATAAATCTTCTAAAAGCAGCGTACATAAATGTTTGGCTTTATCTTGTAAACCCATGGTTCCAAAGGCCCAGTCTAAATCATCGAGTTGGTTAAAACGAGAAGCTCTGGGAAGAAAATGGTCGGTACATATGAGCCTAGCAAAAGTTTGATTTTTCCCTTGTAAAAAACGAATAATATCTGCTATGTACTTTAAATACGAATCTCTAAGCGCATAGATACGTTGTGCGTTATCGGAAACTATAGTCTTATTTTCAAAGGCAGTATTAAAAACAAGCTGCAATTTTTCTTTGGTGAAGAGTTGTAAGATAACCTCCATGCCTAAATCCATTTGGTAGACACTCTTATTTTTAGTGTTTAAAAACCCTTTTAAATAGGCAGTTGCAGGGTAGGGCGTATTTAATTGTGTAAATGGGGGAGTAATAAGTAAAATATCTTTCAAAAGCCTATTTTGTTTTTAAGTAGATAGGCGGTAAAGATAAAGCAAAATAGAAAGACAATGGGTTTGTTGTATTGGGTTTACTCGATAATCGAGATTTAAATGCTCCGAGGCTTGCCTCGAAATTTTAAGGTTGTTTTCCTATGAATGCCTTTTGAGATTGTCTCGAGGTAGCTTACTCTTATTCTGTTGTTGCTTCTTGTTTTTTATATCGTAATTTATGGTGGTTATTTTTTAATAAATCGGAAAGGGAAAAGAAAGATATTCTTTTAATTTTTAGGTATCTTTAATAGGTAATTAAGGTTCTTTTTAAGGGATTTATAACCGATTGTTTTTTAGTGATTTAATCTTTTAAAATAGAATTTTTAAGTGTAAAATGTATAAAATATGCAATAGAGCATACATTAGGATGAAAAATTATAAAGCTAAAAGCAGATTAACTGCCGAACAATATATTGAAGGAATTTTAGAGGGAAGTCGTGTTATTTTATCTAGAGCTATTACCGTAATAGAAAGTAATTTAGAGAGCGATAAGATTTTAGCAAAAGATATTATACAAGGAGTTTTACCGAGTTCTGGTAATTCTATACGGATTGGTATTACGGGTGTTCCTGGCGTAGGGAAGAGTACGTTTATTGAAGTTTTTGGAAAGCATTTGGTTACACTAGGGCATAAAGTGGCCATTTTATCTATAGACCCTAGTAGTCAGCGTTCTAGAGGTAGTATTCTTGGCGATAAAACAAGAATGGAAGAATTAGCTACTTTAGAAGAAGCCTATATACGCCCTTCTGCTTCTGGCGATACTCTGGGAGGTGTAGCTAATAAAACCGGCGAAGCGATGTTTCTTTGTGAAGCTGGTGGTTATGATGTTATTTTAATTGAAACCGTAGGAGTTGGGCAATCTGAAACTGCAGTACATGGTATGACAGATTTCTTTTTACTCTTAATGTTAGCAGGAGCAGGAGATGAGCTGCAAGGAATTAAGAAGGGAATCATGGAAATGGCAGATATGGTGGTCATTAATAAAGCCGATGGCGATAATGTAAGAATGAGCGAGTTGGCAAAAAGGCAATACCAGAATGCCTTACATATTTTTCCTTTGTCAGAATCTGGATGGAGCCCAGAAGTAAGTACAGCCTCTGCCATTAAAAATATAGGGATTGATAAAGTTTGGGAAACCGTTTTAAAGTTTAAAGAGTTGGTAGATGAAAATGGTTATTTCTTAAAAAACAGAAACCAACAGCAAATCCAATGGATGTATAATAATATTAATGAGGAATTAAAAAACTTATTCTATGGCTCAGACGCTATTGCGAAGCAATTAAAAGAGTTAGAAAAAGCTATTATTTCTTCTAAGATTTCACCTGTAAAAGCAGCCCAGTATATTATAGAGAAATATAAAGAGACTTTTTAGGAATTATTTTTAAGCTTCTTAGATTTTTTTTCCACATTATTAGTTGAATATTATTATGTTGCAGTTTTAATAGATTTTTTATGGGTAAAAGAATCTAAATCTAGTTGTATCTATTCCGAACCAAAATTTGAATGGTTTACTGTTATTCCTTTCAGCTCTGGAGTGTTAAATACAGGGTTAATTAATAGTATATTAAGACCTTCTTTTATGGTACTAAAAATATTCTGGTAATAATTACCCAATACCCTTTTTTTAATATTTCAAAGGTCCCTATTATGCACTTTATTAATCTGTAAGATTGTGCTATTTTATAATTTAAGTTGGGTTTAGGCCTGCCATTTACGTCAATTAGGAATTTATGATAAGGTGTTTTAAGTAATTAATTTTATATGGTATTGTAGCTCGTTTTTTCTTTTTTATTCTTTCCCCATGCAATAACTTTTACTCCTTTTGAGTATTGAATTTTGTTCGGTTCGTTTTTAATTAGTTTGTTAAATCTTGAATAATTAAATTTTAAATTTTTCAAGTCAATTTCATTAATTGGCCATTCCAAATGATGAATTTCAAATTCGTTAATTGACCTTTGTGTATCTTGAAAAAGAGCATATCTTTCAGTCAGCCATTTTTCTAATTCTATTTTTTCCGTAATTCCTTTTCCAATGGTAAACTGAATATTCAATTTGTCATTAAATTCTGAGTTATTGGATTCGTATTGGTTTTTAGTTCGTTTAATTTTTGAAAATCTATATGGAAGTTCAGACACTCCTTTTGCAACTTTACAAGACAAACTTTTTCCGCCTTCGATGCTCAAAAAATATACGCCAGTTTTGTTATTTGATTTTACATATGTTCGGATATTAATTTCATCAAAATTCGAAATTAGAGGAAAAGAAGGTATGTTTTTGGGTCTTATTTTTTCCATTGTAAAAGCAACAACCGAAATCCAAGGTTTTCCGTCAAAAAGGTCAATTTCAAGTTCCTTGGGAACAAACTTTTTTAATTCGGATAATTCTACTTGCCAATGAAGAAATATTGCATTATTCCACTCTTGATAAAATTTCCATTTTTCAGTGGGCATTTTCCAAGGTCTGTGTTTAGTTGTATTTAATATTTTTTGTATTGTCATTTATTAATTTGGCGTACTTTGTAAATATACAAAAACCTCTCGAAGAGTACATATTCTCTATGTTTTATACACGCTATTAGCTACTGTCTTTATTCCAAAAACTTGCTAGCGTTGGAATGAAAGCTCTTTTAAATTTGTGAGGCACGAGCAAAATGAAATGTGCTTTACTGAGTGTTGGATTTTCAGAGCTTGTTGCCAAGAGGGATGTTATAGGTAGTAATTTATTATTTCTTTGTGATATAATTTTTTACTAATTCTATTAAAGCTTTTCCATGAACATTTTTAGCGATAACCACGCCCTTATCATCTAGAATAAAATTGGACGGAATGGTCTTAACGCGTATTTTTTTTAAGAAGAAGGCATCATCTCCTTGCAAATCGGATGCATGATACCACCGATTAGCACCATCGCGCTTCACAGCAGCTCTCCAACTAGCCTCATTACTTTCTAGACCATAAGCAACAATTTGTACACCTTGGTCATGGTAATCATTCCAAATAGGTGCTAAAACGTTACGATTTTCCTTTCGGCAAGGAGCACACCAAGATGCCCACAAGTCTATAATAGTAAGTTTGTTTCCTAATAGATTGTTAATAGTAAGTGTATCTTTTGTTAGCATGGGAAGTTTAAGATTAGGAAAAACATCTCCTATTAAAACTGGTAGATTAGAGGGGTTACTTTCTTTGCAAAGCTGTTTTACCCAGGAATGGTTTGGTTGTTTTTTCTTCCATTTGTTACATTGATTCACTAAAAATTCGGGCACGCGTTCATAATTACTCTCAGGACTTACCCATCTTAATGCCACCAATGCTGGTATAAGGTGCTGTGTGCTATCTGCAAAATTTATTAGTTTGGTCTTATATTGTAATATAGCGTGTTCTTTTTCTAATAATTGACTACCATCTTCTATTTGCCAATGTTTTTCTGCAAGATAGGTTTGGTAAGCTTTTACGTTAATATCTCTTAAGCTTAACAATGCTTTATTATTTTCTGATGGGTGTTCCATAGAAAAGCTTTTTTGAAATTCACTCCATTTGGCAGTGATTTGTAGTGGCTCTCCTAATTGCCATAAAATAGGCATATAGTTAGACTTTGTGGGGTCATCTGTTAGTAAATGATTAGGAGCTTTTCCAGACGGTTGTACGGTTAATTGGAACAATACAGGTTCTTTTATTTTTGGTAAATTGTAGAATGCAAAGCTACCATCGGGGTTTACAACAGCAGAATCTATAGCTTTTGCAAAATAGGAGGCTGCTACCTCTCGTAAAGTTTCTGGCTCAATGAGGTATACTTTTATGTTTTTCTTTTCTACGCCTTCTAATTTTCCAGATATATCTGCTGGAGAATGACAAGCTATTACAGTTAAGGGTATACAGATAAGACTAGCAATTTTTTTTATAGAAATAGTTCTCATTTTTATTAAAATTAATGTCAACGCTGCGCATAAAGGTATTTTAAAGCCTTTTATATGTTGTTGTGGGTTTTATTTTTGTTTTTCTTTTAAGCTTTCTTTTTCTAACTCTTTGTAAGTATCTCCTAATCCGTTCAGAGCTCTTTCAGAGTTCGGATGTTTTTCTACCAAAAACAAGAACAAGTTAATTGCTTTGTCATATCGTTTGTGTTTTAAATAAAATTCGGCAATTGAGCAGGCTCTCGTTATTCTTAATCTGCTGATAAATCCTGTCGGTTTAAATTCATTTATTAATTTTTGAAATTCCTTAAAATCATTTGCCCTTATTGCGTTTCTTGTTATGCTAAACATAGTCCAATCAGACAAATCAGTTGAAAACCCAAATTGAGTAGCTCTTTTTTGATAATAATTATATACATAAGATAATCCACCAGTTTTAGAAAATTCTTCAAGGCTATTAAATTGTAATTCAGGATAATAGTTGAAGTGTTTCTTAATTCCGTGATATAGCGTAGTGAATGGTGTAGACCTATGTTCTTCTCCTTCTAATTCTTTAAAAACCCAATTCATTGTTTTTGGAGCTTTGTCTGTTAAAAGTATATTTAGTTCATTCGTTCCATCTTTTACTACACCTTCATTTGTTCCAGAACTAAAAAATAATAGTTTATTAAAATTTGGTTTTTTCGTAAGAAAGCTATCTATTTTGTTTATTTTTTCTTTTAGTGGAAATGGACTTGCTGAAATGTAAACATCAAATAAGTCTGGTTCGATTGTCATCGTTTCTATAACAAAACCTCCACCATAGGCCCAACCGAATAGCATCCGTTTTTCAGACGTTCTGTATTGGGTATCAACATATTTGATGACTTCCTCTTTAATGAAGTCTAAGTACTTTTTGGAATTAATACTAAAGTTTCTATTTCTATCAGATTTTTTTTTTGAAATTCCAACTATTATAAATTCAGGCGTTTGTTTAAATTCTATAAATGATTTTTGAAGGCTCACAGCGTGTAAAAAATATCGTTGTCCGTCTAAAACATAAAGGACAGGATATCTTACATTAGAATCTGAATAGCCATCGGGCAAGAAAATTTGAATCTCTCTCTCATCATTCAATATTTTAGATTCCATTGAGAACAAAGAGCCAACAATATTGTCCTTTCCACTATTTTGTGCGTAAGAATTAAAGGATAGAAAATAAATAAAAGAGGCAATTAAAATTTTTATGTTCATGTATTGTCCTAAAATAGGTTGTCCTTTTTTAGCGTTTAAAAGGTTAATACTTCTAGTTTATTTTTTGATACAATTTGTATGGAACGTTTTAATTTAAGGGTGCCTGTTCGGGTGTTTTTAAATCGAGGCTCCAACATGTTCTTATATTGTTGTAAATTTAGATTGAATAAAACATGGTCTTTTTGAAAGATTTTATATCATAATTTATTGTGGTTCAGTGTGTTGTAAATCGTCTTAGCTATGTGTAGCGCAGAATTTTATAGTACTTATTTTTTAATTTACGATTAGATTTTATTACTTGTATGGATATTTAACTACTCTAAAACCCGCATTACGTATAGTCTTAGTTGTGTGTAGTAACCATTAATTTAATGTTTTATTCTTAAAAAAATCCCAAACTTCTGTTGTCATTTCAATATCGTGATTTTGTTTGTTAAAATATTGTTCGAATAAAGCAGAATATTTTTCTTTAATACTTGGTGCTGAATGACCGCCGCCATTAATTTTATAAAAAACAACTTCCGTTCCTTGATTACCATCATTATAAATAAATTTTTCAATAATTCCTCCGTCCGAATTATCTAAGTCGGGATAAGTATATGTTGTTGGAATAGTGTTTGTATGGTTAAAATTAATCCAATAATTTACAGAAGCTGCTGTTGATAAAGCAGATCCGTGGTCAGGATTAGGGGGATTTGATAAATACCCCCCATCATAAGGCATATAATTATCGTTTGTCCCATTCATAAATAAAATCGAAATGGGATTACTTGGCTGATTACAATCCGATACTGCTGGCATTGCAGCTACAGTCGATGCAACCGCTGCAATTTTGTTTGAAAGTTCAGATGCAAGTCTTAAAGCCAAAAAACCACCATTTGAAGTTCCGGATGCATAAACTCTGTCTTGGTCAATGTTATGATTTGTTGAAATTACACTAATCAGACTGTCAATAAAATGTACGTCGTCTGCGTTTGAGCTAACAATACAGTCTCCACGACAGTCATTCCAGGCCGGTTTATTATATGTGCCATTCCTTCCTTCTGGATAAACAATAATAAATTTTTTAGTTTCAGCAAGATCCATCCACAATTTATAAGGCGTTTTATGTCCACTTTCGCCAGTCATATCTTCAATATACACCCCACCTCCATGAAGTTCAAAAATTAACGGAACAGGTGATGTTCCTATATTCTTTGGAATATAAATTGCATATCGTCTTGCTACTCCATCGACTACGATGTTTTTAGTAAAAAGCCCATTATCATTTTGATTGTTATTACCATTGGGTTTATTACAACTCAAAAAAAGAGATATCATAATTATAATACCAAAATTTTTAAATAGATTTCTCATTGTATGTTCTATTACACAACGCCCGAGCTAAAGTTAGTGAGTAGAACAAGGAAGCTTTTTGGCTTCCGATTTCGCACTAAGCCGAAGCTTTTTGTTTGTATTTTATTTTTTGGTTTATTAAAATGTCAAATCAAACAGATTTGGCTACCTTATAAAAATACGTAAAATTTGGAATTTAGCACCCAACCACCGCATTAATTTTGGGTTTTGTGGTAACAGTATTTTATTCCGAAAGTTTAAAGGATATTACTCAAATCTTGTCTACCGACAATTGCCATTATATCAATAATTTTACCATTTATTGGTCTCATAAGTAGTTAAAAATAGGAACTTTAGTTACTTATTTTTGTTAATCATATCAGTCTAGAAGCCAAGGTTAAAACAGATAAATGGAGGGGCTGTAGACCTGTTTCAAAGGCTTATGACATAACACAGGTAGAAAGCAATGGCGGACTGAATTTTATTTTAGAATAAACCGATTACAGAGAAAGAATACCATTTTTAATGACCTTTATCGTAAAAATGGTCAACCGAAATAAAATTTATCAAACAGGATTAATAAGAAACAAACTACTGACCTCTAATATTTTATATGTAAACTGTTGAAATCCTTTTTTTCTTTTGCTAAAATAATTTGGTCTTTAAGTGTTTCTATTTTCATTATTCTTTCCTAGTTGTTTTTAGTGCTGGCTAGTACCTTTGGCTATTAGTAATAGCTTAAAATTAGCAAAAAAAACGCAAGGATACCCCAAGCTAAAAATTACTACGGAATTTAAAGAGTTGGTAGGTAGGAGCGATTATTTATACCCCTTGTTAGCGGTTGGCTTCTTTTTCTTGGACTATATCTTTTATAAATTCGTCAATTTGTTTTTTGGTTACATTTGGCATACATATTATATGTGTTACATCTTCAGTAGCCAATTGCCATTTTTCTTTTAGGGTTTCTGAAACCTGTGGAAAAATAACGGTAATAGCTCCTTTATTTGTCCAAGCATCTATCCCCAATTTAATTAATTCATTTTTACAATATTGAGCCACCTCTACACTATGTAGGTAGCGTGCTTTTAGCCCTTCCTCTCCCATACTTTTTATAGCAGACCATAAAAACATGGGACTATGTCCATTTCGAGAACCTGTAATTGTGGTGTCTAAAGAACCTATATATGAAATTCCTTTTGCGATTCTATCCCTTAAAGAACGCCTAGTAATGATAATACCCGACGGAATTGGAGAACCAATAAATTTATGACCACTTATAGAAATGCTATCTGCTCCATCCTTAAGGTCAAAAGGGATGCGAGGTTCTATAAAAGCTCCATATGGTCCAGATAAGGCCGCATCGCAATGTATATAATGGTCCTGTATAGCTAGTTTTTTCAATATTCCTTTAACTTTGGAAACATCATCTTTTGCTTCTTTCATTGTTGTACCAAAATTTGTAAGAATAATAGCTGGTTTATGTCGATTAAATTGAAGTGTATTTTCAAGGTCTTCATAATCCATCTCTCCATTTTCTT
The DNA here is from genome assembly GCF_016744255.1 of Maribacter sp. Taxonomy (GTDB): domain Bacteria; phylum Bacteroidota; class Bacteroidia; order Flavobacteriales; family Flavobacteriaceae; genus Maribacter_B. The sequence goes on along the minus strand of NZ_JADGES010000005.1, from coordinate 32,993 downwards.
GTGACCGAATAATGATACTTGGAATGTTCAATAAATGGATGTTTTTCTTTACACTATAATGGGTAGACTCAGAAAAATAGACCATTGCTTTAGGGTATAATTCTCTTGCAACATACAACCCATAAAGATTACTTTCTGACCCACCGTTAGTCACATAACCCCAATAGTCTTTAGGGTTTGCTCTAAACATTTTTGCAAAAAATTCAACAACTTGTCTCTCTATTTCATGCGTCTGAACTCTGTAAGTACTATCTTCAAAAGGGTCTCCTAGATTATTGATAGGGTATTTTAAAAATTCATATAATTTGGAATAGTTAAAATCCTTTGATACAGGATATCCTAAAAATAAATCACTTGCCTCTTTTATTTTTTGTGAAAGTTTATCTATTTGCGAATCTTGATGGGTATCTGGTACTATCATAGTCAAAGATTAATTTTTTGGATAAGTTAAATATCACTGTAAAATTAGTTTAATTAATTTTTTGTATTTATTTAATTTTAAATAATAGAATATAAAACTTTAAAATGGTATTTTACAGTATTAAAAAACTGTTCTATGGTTTTGTGAATGGTGCTATAGAAAAATAATCTAGTATGGATAAAATTGATAGAAGAATTTTAATGCAACTTCAAGGAGATGCGAAACAAAATACAAAGGAAATAGCAAGTAAGGTAGGTTTGAGTCTCACGCCTACTTATGAAAGGATTAAAAAATTAGAACAACAACAGGTAATAGAGTCTTATGTTGCTATCCTGGATAGAACCAAAATAGGAAAACAAGTAGTGGCATATTGTCAAGTTACTTTGTTAAAACACCAAAAGAAGCTTATAGACAGTTTTAAAAATAAAACATTTTTGTTTCCCGAAATAATGGAGTGCCATCATGTTTCGGGAAATTATGATTTTCTATTAAAAGTTGTTACAGATGACATTAATGAATTTCATGAATTTGTAAATGGAAAGCTTTCCGTAGTTGAAGAGATCTCAACAATACATAGCTCGTTTGTAATGAACTCTGTAAAGGATTCTACCGTTTATGAATTATGATTTTTTTATAGCTATGAAGGTTTTACATATGAAATAAGGCTTTCATTAGGCAGGAACGTTTTCATGAGTCAGAAATTCTCCTATGATTTCTAAGGGAGCTTAACGTAGTGTTTTTTAAAACTTGTTATTTCTCGTTTGGCACTGCTTCACTGTTAGACTGTTTCTTAAAGCTTCAATTAAAGCAGAATAAATAGCGATTCCTATATGTGCAGGGGCACGGTAATGACATTCCTACTCTACATTAGTGTTTAGCCAAACAATTGTACGTTCCTCTGTATTGAAAGATGAATTTGAAAACGGTTCATGCTCCTGATACGTTTTCAATGCTTCTGGAGCAGTTTCAATTGTGTAAGTTTTATTTTTTTAATTATTAAGAGCTAAATACTCGTTTAGTTAGAGGTTTAAAAAAAATGACTAAATTTCTTTTAAAAATCACCTTTGTTTATTTCAAAATTCAGTCTATCAGTACAAGTATCAATAGACTGAATGGGTATTTAAATTCAATTTTATAAATTGAATTGCCTAATAATGGTTAGGCCTTCTTATCAAAATATAAAGATGTAATAAGGGCAATAGGCAAACCGACTAAAGCCATATGCCAAATAATGCCTACTATAGCCAAGTTTACATCAAAAGGACTTTTTGGAATGTTTGATTGTGGCAGTATTATTAAGTTCATTATCAGCCAAATTCCTAAACCAAAAATGAGCCCCATTACAATTTTATAATCTCTTAGTATTTTAATTTTTGAGTAGGCCAAGAAATAAATACCAGCCACAACATAAGAGATTAGAAAATGATAAAGAAGACCTGCAATAAACATGGATAAACCTCCACCTATTGCTGTTGGACCATGAATGCCGCTGCCAATAAATTGAACAACTTGTATAGGGTTCATCCCAAAGAATATAAAGTAAACTACCGCACCAGCAATAGCATCTAAGTTTCCTGCAATAAAGCCAGACCATAAAATTGTTTTGGTTGCACTTGAAGACTTTGTAAAGTCGAATATACTTGTAATGTGTGTCATGATTTTTAAAATTCTAAATCAGCAATTAAATCAAACTCATCGTAAATAGCTTTATCCTTTAGTCCGTCAAAGAAATTTGCAGAGCCATATTTAACATCGAATTTTGTTCTATCAATTTTTAGCGAAGCAGTTGCTTTATTTCCATAAACGGAAAGATTAATTGTAACAGTATTTGTTATTCCTTTTATAGTTACGTTCCCTGTTACTTTGTACGAGTTTTTACCCGTAGATTTAACTTTCTTAAATACTAAAGACGAAGTAGGAAATTTTTTAACTCCAAAGAAATCATCAGATTTTAAATGCCCTTCCAATTTACCTTTATATTCTCCTTCTTGATCTGTACTGGTAATTGTAGACATGTTTATAGTAAATTCTCCACCCGTCAGTTTACCATCGTTAAAGTTTAGAAATCCAGATTTAATTGCGATTGTTCCTTGTTCTGATCCCGTAACTTTATACCCTTTCCAAACAACTCTACTTTTTTCTACTTTAATTCCTTTTTTATTTTCCTCTATTGTTCTGAAAGAGAACGTTATGAGTGCAACTATTGCAACTATTGCTATATTTTTAATTGAATTTTTCATTTTATCTGTTTAATGATTTAATTTATGCTCCGTAATAGAACTTTTCTTTGATTATTTTTCCATCTTTCCAATTTTGAACCGCTACTTGTGTATAGTTTCTAACGCCCCAATCTTTGTGGGTGTAATCAAAATGCCACTCTACCATTGTGGTATTTTCACCAATTGTTACTTTTAAAGGATTAGCGCCTCTAAATTCTGTAATAGACGCAAAAAAAACTTCTTCACGCTGTCTATTAGCTATTTTTCCTTCAACAACTGGATTGTCATTTTCTTGCATAACAACATCTTCATGATAGAATTGGTCAAAAGCTTCTAAGGCTTTCCCTTGAAGAACCATGTCATTAATTGTGCTAATTTTTTCTAATAATGTATTCATTTTTTTAGCTTTAAATATTATAGGACAAATGTCCTAAACATTAAAATTTCAGAAAATGAAGTAGATTATTAAATGAAGTTAAACTAGATTAACATCTATTGGTTGTGAATGAGTTGGTTTTTAATTTTACTTAAAAACTCTTTAGTGATACCAAGGTAAGAAGCAATCATATATTGAGGAATACGTTGTTCAATTTTTGGATAATTCTCTTTGAAAATAAGATAACGCTCTTTCGCTGTAAGACTAAAATTTCTAATGATTCTTTTTTGCGAGGCTACAAAAGCACGCTCTACAATCTTTCTAAAAAGTCGTTCGAGCTTCGGAATTTCTATATATAACTCTTCAAGATTATCGTAGGTAAATTGAATTAGTTGGGTTCTCTCTATACATTGAACGTTAAAATCTGCAGGTTTTTGAGTAATAAAACTTCCCAAATCGGATGTCCACCAATCTTCTATGGAGAACATCACTATATGTTCTTGGCCTTCTAGATTCGTATAAAATGTTTTTGTACATCCCGAAATAATAAAATTGGCACTTTTGCAGATATCTCCTTGTTGCACAATATATTGATCTTTGAGGTAATTTCTGTGAACAATTTTAGCAAGAAGAATGGCTTCTTCTTCAACAGTTAAGTTGATATATTTATTTATGTAATCTAATAAAGGTTTATGATTCATGTGCTATTACTGCCAACAATTAGTATAAGAAACGTAGGGAGATTTAATAAGCACCTCATTTCTGTTTATTACTAGGCTAAATATAAATATTTTGCTTTTATATCAGTTCTTTGTTACCCACATTTTTTACTTGCCTTTTAATCAACGGGTCAATTCGTCTTTTGTTTTCTTGTTGTAATAATGAAGGATATAAATTCATTAAAATATTCACAATCATTATTGTCAACCCGAATAAATAGTGGTGAGAAAGACTCTTATAGACAGCAATAAAAGTCACGAAAATAAATCCGATTAGATGGCTTATTTCAGCAATTGTCATTTCTCTTCGTATTTCAGTCAATTTCGTTTTTTTATTTTTCAACTTAATTTTCTGATTGAAGAATTTGAAAAAGGTGTTACTTACAATCCATTTAAAGTATTTAAGCCCAATATTTTTATTCAGAGTTTTACTCTCAATAAAATTCAGGTTTGATAATTTTTTGTAGTATTCAGTTTTCATAAGAATACTATTAAATATCATTCCGATTATCCAAGATATAAATGATATAGATATTCCGAATGTCAAATATTTAATCATAAGTTGTTTTTAAATTGTGCCAACTCTTAAGTTATAAGTAGTGAGGGGGCAAAGAAATTTTGGCTTATTGTTTCGTAAGTAATCTAAAATAAGTAATTAGTTTTATATATTGTTGCGTGTAGTTTTTCTTTTTTAGGGTTTAATAAATTTTATTATTTCTTCTATATATATCTTAAAATTATTATGTTGTTGTAAGACGAACTAATAAGAGAAAGGGTGCTATTTTAGATGTAACACAGAGTTGTTTTTTTATAACGTTACTACTTATTTGGGGTGCCAGTCTTTTTAAAGTCAATACTTTTAGCTTTTAGATATTCCCAAATTTCCATTGTATTCCTTGCTTTGGATAATTCTGTAAAATCCTTTTGCGACATGCAATAAGTAAGAAATGCATCCATGCTAGTTTCGGGGATATTAAAATTTTGGGACATTGTTTTCTTTGAGAATTTAGTGATGATTTCTTTCTCTAATTCCATATTTTCATCACGAGCAACCATTTCTTCGAATGATTTAGTTCTACCAGAAACACGGTTCATTATTTTGTGGGTATTTATAATTACAGATAATGAAGCATAGCCAAGAATCTGAGCTACTTTTCCATAGTCTTCAGATGTTTGTAGCCGTATATATTTACCTCTATCTGCCTCTAAGAGTAATCGTTCGCTTTGTGTCATTACTTCGATATCTGCATTTGGCAACTCTAATGATGACGAAGTAACAGCGGGTTTAATGCCAAGTCTTTCAATATCTAGGGCAATCTTCCCTGTTAGATTATACGGTGTTACGGTAACTTCATTTAAATTAATAACGTTATCTAAAAGGTTTATGGTAACTAAATTTTTATTAAAAATTGTATCGGTAATAAAAACATTTTTTGTTAGATATTGAACCGCAGTAAATTGGAGTGAATCTCTCCGTTTAACCTCAATAGTAAAACCTCCTAGAGAATCAGTAATCGTTGATTTTTTAGAATTTAGGTTAACAATTAATATATTGGAAACATCATTTTTAATGCTTTTAACTTTTCCATTTAATAGCGTTGTGTTTTTTTGACTAAACCCTGTAAAAGAAGTCAACGCAATTAATAATGGTAGTAAAAACTTTATATGCTTCTGCAATATTTACATTTTAGATTTAAGGGAAAATACTTTTTTTAAATAAGAGATAACGTTTTTTAGCTATAAGTAGTGCAGATAGCAAGGAGATATTTTGGTTTCCGATTTTACACTAAGCCTATTTTTTTTATTCTGTTAAAATGTCAAATCAAATTGATTTTGCTGACTTTATAAAAATAGACAAAACTTGGGGTTTAAGCACCAAACCCGCATATTGCAAATTTCTTGCGTGTTGACGGCAAAAGGAAAAAGCCCGAGAGTTGCTTTGTTTTTTATAGGTAAACCACTTTAATAAAGACAAACCATACCTTTAAAAATTATGGTTTTTTTGTTACGTTGATAAACGTTCTATTTACGAACAGACTCGTCTAATTTTAGAATAAGCAACAAAAAAGGGAAGTACCGAAGCTGCTTTTCTACTAAGTAAATGACTGCTATAGCCATTGTCAACTATCGTTTTTTATCTGTCTAATTGTTTCTTTAAGTTGCTTTTTGAGTAAAATACTCCTTTAAACACTACTCCGTTAATGTCCTTTGCATTTTTTATGTTCTCTAATGGGTTGGTATTTAGCAAGACCAAATCCGAACTTGCCCCAATTTTAATTGTACCCCAGTCATTTTCAGAATTCAGCATTTCGGATAAGTTATAGCTGGCTGCTTTTAAAATGTCAAAATTAGAAATACCGGCATTGGCGAAATGTTCCATTTCGGTATGAACTCCAAACCCTGGGATACCGTAGATACCAGATGCGTCGGGACTTAATAGTAATTTTCCACCCTGTCGATAAATATGCCCCAAATAATCTAAGCGGTTTTGAAATTTATCTTTATTTTCTTCTCTGTTGCCTGCTCGTTCTTTTTCTTTGGTTTTGTCAAAGTACGCGGTTATTTTATCTTCCCATTCTCTTATCAATTCTTTGGGTAAATATTCGGTTCCGTTTCGTTTTCTCAATTGTTCCTCGGGAACTTGTCTGGTAAAATACCAGTCCAATGTCGGGCAGTGATATAAATTGGCGGAAATGGATCTGTCGATAGCCAAATTGATTTCTGCATTGTTTTGAAGTTGAAAAAAACCGCCTAAATGCTCGATACTTTGGTATATGTTACTATCACATATTTTGAATATTCCGACATTCGATGGACAATGGCCCGCTAACTTTATATTGTTGTTTTTAGCGAATTTTACCAAATAGTCAAATGTGTTTTCGTCTTTTACGGAAAGAATCTTTATGAAATCAAAGCCAGATTTTTTGTAACCCGAAATTAATCCGTCTGCCATTTTCTCCGTTAAACTATCCCTCCGTGAGATTGGGGGCGAGGAGAGTATTAAATTAGGTGTCCATTCAGTGTTCTTATCTATTTCTAAATGCCAATCTTGGCCGCGCATAGAGCGCAGAGTGGTAACCCCGTTCATTAAGTTCATTAAGAAGTATGTCTGTAAATTTTCTTCTTCGGGAAAATGAGAATGGGCATCTGCGAAGGATGGAATAAGATATTTTCCGTTTCCCTCGATTATTCCTAAATCATAATCGGTCGTGTCATTCTCTGCGTGTTCCCTGATTTGACTGATTACCCCATTTTCTATGATAACGTCTCTATTGCTTTGTTGTTGATTGATGTGTAAAGGAATGATGTTTACATTTTTTATCAAAAGTCTGTTATTCTGTCCACAAACTTGAAAAATGGTAAAAAGTAGAATAGTAATGCTAAATGTTTTTTTCATAGTAGTATTTAAATGATAACGCCCAAGCTAAAGTTAGTGCGGAGAACAAGGGAATATTTTGGTTTCCAGCTCCGTAATAACTCGATTTTTTTTGCGTTTTTTTCTGCTAAAATGTCAAATCAAACTGATTTTGCGGACTTCATAAAAATACGCAAAACTTTGGTTTTAAGATTTAATCTCTATATTACTTATAGGTATTATTGCTATTAGTACTTTCTGTCCAAATTGTTTCAAACCTTTCGCAAACTATTAGCATTTCTTCTGTCGGTTTCTCTCCGTTTTCTTCCATTACGGACGCAAAAAAGTTCCAATGTGCTTTTTTCCATTTTTTGAGCGGTTCAATTTTTGTTCCCATATCTATTTCTGCATAACCTTTGGATATTTGATTGAAAGGAATTGTATCTACTTTTTTAATTTCAATTATGGCTCGTGCTTTTCCGTTAAAATCGGTTATAATATGTTTTGTTCCGATTTTTGGTAAATCAGAGTTAGCTTCCTTATACCAAGAATATAAACCAGAAGAAGCTTTCTTTTTTCCATTTAAAGTTAATTCGGCTAGCCGATTTGCATCTTCTTTATTATTATGAAAATACCAAGATTCTGGGATTTCGTTATTTTTAAATTTGGGGTTTAATATGGTATAGTTATTCCACATTTGATAAACGGTTTTGTCAATTCCGTTTTCCGTTTCTGTTTCCGTTTTGCTTTTACAGCTAATTAAAATCAAAAATAAAATAATTGTTAAATGTTTCATTATTTTTTAGGTGTTAATGCTTCACTTTAGCTATGAACAGTATGGGAGGAAACTAGCGTTTGCTTTCTTCCATGCCATGCAATTTTTTCTTTTTTATCAATATAAAATCCAACAGGTTTTACGGGCTTTATAGATATGCATAAGCCTTACTATTTAGCCTAAAAACTTTGTGAAATATAGCCTTTACATGTATTTCGTTATTTATTTTTATGTTGCCTTTGTTTTTCAAACTCTACGGTTCTTTTTATTTGCTCCTTCAAATTCCATTCAAAATTAAATCGATTTTTTAGGAATTTCGCGATTGGCTCAAGTCCAATTTCGGCTCTTCTTTTGTCAATATTTACGGGGTCATATACTGGCCAAACATTAAAGCTTTTAGTTTCAGGATAATATTTCATTTGACCACCATAAATTTGAGGTTCACCTGCCTCGGTTGCAATTCTGTCTTCTGCTCTTACCAAAAACCTAGGTTCTAACTTTTTTTCTATTACTGCTTGTTTCATTAATGGAAGATACTTCAGTCGTATTTCATTGTCAGCATGTTGTATTACATTACAAATTGTCCAATTACCTTGTTCTCCAATCCTCTTATTTGTTGGCCATCCATATTTATCAAGAATATCCGTCACTTTTTTTTCATTAATGGTGTGGTTCTTCTCATAGACTTCTTGTTGTTCATTAACTTTCATTGATTCTGCACCATAAATAGTTATCAAAGAATCCTTAGCCTTATTGGTGTTTGTTCTGTTTGCCAAATAGTATCTAAAACTGCAATAAGATTTTCGTTGACTTTAACAGATGCCGGAATTTCTTTCGATTTGTTCTTGTTAGAACAAGCCATTGCTAACAATAAGGGGAATATTAATATAATTCTCATACGTATTATTTGATATTTTTTAGTAGGTTCATAATGTATGCTATGAGTAGTTGCGTGGGTTAATACTAAATTTACAAGTACGCACCGAGCTGAAAATTTGGCAAGAATTTTCAGAAGAGACGAGAATTAGCAATTACTTATAATCATTGTAGAGCATAGGCATTTACTTATTCTTTTAATTTTCTTTTGTTCAGTCCATAAGGAAACATTATGGTCAATAATACAAAAATTAATAAAAAATTAAACTCTACACCATTTCTTCCAGCTCCCACTACAAACCACCCTTCTTTTAAATGAATCAAAATAATTCCTGCCATCAATATAAATATTGTTACAATACTTGCCCATTTTACATATTTATCAAAGATCAAGCAAAAAGCGGCAACTAAATGAGATAATTTAATTAACCAAGCCAAGAGTATTCCTAATGGAGCAAAACCAATTTGGTTTAAATATAAATCACCAAAATTATTTATTCCATTGTCAAATATTCCAGGAATACTATGAGCCAATAAAATAATTGCTACCGAAAATCGCAGCATAAATGTATTGTTTATTATTTTCATTATTTTTTGTTTATGCCCAACACCCGAGCTAAATTTAGTACGGATAGCAAGGAAATATTTTGGTTTCCGACTCCGTACTAAGCCAAAGCTTTTTGTTTGTGTTTTCTTTTTTTGTTATTAAAATGTCAAATCTTGAATATTTCGCTATCGCGCGTAGTTTTCAATTTGGCAACTTTATAAAAGTACACAAATCTTGGGGTTTAACACCAAACTCAGAATTACTTATAGATTTTGTTTCGGGTTGGCTTTATTTCCAATTCCATGATTGGTAAAAACCTGTCCTTAATGGAGCTTTTTAGTTTTCCAATTACACGAAAACCTAATCTACTATAAAACTTTTCAGCATGAGGGTCAGCATCAAGAATTACTCTTTTAAATTCAGAATTTTTAATCCGTTGTAAAAAGTCCACCATTAGGGCTTTTCCATAACCTTTTCCAATAAATTTGGAGTCCACAAAAAGATAATTGAGTTTTATGTCGGTTTCACTTTCTGGTTGATATGCGTAGAACCCAATAAGACATTTATCTATAACTAGTTTAAAAATTTGATTTTCGTCTATATACTTTTCTGTAATCGTTAATTCTTCTCTCCATTCTTCAATTTGCTTTTTGCTATAATTCCAATGAGATTTAGACCGAATAGTTAATTCCGTTACATCTTTAGCATCTGTTTTTATGGTTCTCTCTATGGTCATTTTTCAGCTTAAATAAGAATTTGTTTGCTTTTACTCGATAATTGAGATTTAAATGCTCCGAGGCTTACCTCGAAATTTTAAGGTTGTTTTCTTACGAATACCTCGTGAGATTGCCCCGAGGTAGTTTATTTCAGTTCTTTGTTTTGGCGCTGTTGGTTTACCGAAATTACAATTTTACCATTGTGTAGGCCATCCCCAAATCGTTGAATTGCCCAAGGTATTTTGTCGAAAGTATAAGGTCCATCTATAACACAATTTATCTTGTTGTTCTCATAAAGCTCATTGATGTATTCTAAGTCCTCATTAGCTTTTAACATAACCATGTGCATACGTTTGTTACTAAATAATTTTAGTATCGGACTCATATAAAGCATTTGTAACAGATTGCTAGATCTGCCACCTATTGAAACGTATTTTCCTTCTGGTTTAAGAACTTTTAAAAATTTCCATAGCGATCGATTGGTCTTGCAATCAAGGATTAGATCATATTGTTGATTACTCTTAGTAAAATCTTCTATTTTATAATCAATTACGTTGTTAAACCCTTGAGTTTTCATCGCTTTTAATTTTTCACCCGTATCGACACCAGTAACATCTGTGTTGTACAATTTTGCTATTTGAATTCCAAATGAACCAACGCCGCCGCCGCCGCCATTGATCAATATTTTTTGATGATTTTTAATCTCTCCTACATCCCGTAGGCCTTGTAGAGCAAGCATTGCAGCGTGTGGAATACTAGTGGCCTCTTCAAAACTCATGTTATCTGGCTTTGGGGCAAGTGCCTTCTCATCTATACATATAAACTCAGCAAAGCTGCCAAATCCAAATTGTGAGATGTCCCCGTAAACGGCATCACCGACTTTAAACTTTGTAGCATTACTGCCGAGCTGTACCACAATTCCTGCTACCTCCATTCCTGGTATCATTAATTTTTTCTTGGGACTAAATATTCCAAATAAAAGACGATAAACAAAAGGTTTTCCAGTGGTAATACACCAATCGTAATCATTGATTGTTGTTGCACGAACTATAACCTGAACCTCGGTATTTTTAGGTTTAGGTTGTTCGGTTTCTATAAGCTTAAGAACTTTGTTTGGCTCTCCGTAGTTTTTAATATTATATGCTTTCATATTTCAGGACGACTCATAATGTGCCACAACGCCCGAGCTAAAGTTAGTGCGGAGAGCAAGGAAGTTTTTGCTTCCGACTTCGCACTAAGCCAAAACTTTTTGTTTGCGTTTTATTTTTAAAATGTTAAACCTTAAAGATTTGATTACCTTATTAATATACAGAAAATTTAGCTTAAATAATAAGCCGCGTATTAATTATATCTATTGTTGTAATCAGTTTTTATGTTCAATTTTATACAAAAGTAATTCCTCAGGATCATTTGGAAGTTGTGTTGTACCTGTTATTTCTAACCCTAACTTTTCTAAAAGACGTTGGGAAGAGATGTTCTCTTTAGCTGTAATAGCTTTAATTTCCTTAATTTTGAATTCTTCAAATGCAGCTCTCATTAATCTGTGTACTGACTCATAAGCATATCCCAATCCTTCATATTGAGGTAAGAGGCCAAATCCGATATCGATTCCATCTACACCATCTCTGTTGTAAAGCCCACAAATGCCGATTTTTAAACCGTCAGCCTTTGTAATTATAGAATAACTTGAATATCCAAGAGTCTTCAATTGTGGTAGTATTTTAATTTGAATATATTTTTCAGCATCTTTAATTGAATTAATTTTTCTATCGCCAACAAATTTGATGAACTTTGGAGTATTTAGTAATTGATAAATTAATTCGGCATCTTTTTCTGAAGTCGGTCTAATTATTAGTCTATCTGTTTTAAATGTTCTGTAAAGACTCATTAAGTTCGTTTTTTTAAATGGGCTACAAC
>NZ_JADGES010000005.1:0-21062 GCF_016744255.1 Maribacter sp. | reverse complement strand
TTGTAGCTAGTTTTTACTTTTATAATTATTAGGGTAAATCCAATTAGAGCTATTATCATGCATAGAGGAGAGTAAAATATTGTATCTAAACTAGCAAATTTAGTTGATTTAATTTGTTTTAAAAAACCAACATATTTGAAATCACCTAAAGCTCTCAAAGCAAAAATTATGGGAATAATCCAAAGTCCAATATTCCTAAATAAAATTAGAAATTTACTTTTAAGGGAATTCAATGAAAACAAGTAAAAGAGTCCAAATAGTAACAATACTATTCCAACTATTATACTATCAATTGTCGTTGGGGTAAATATAGGAACTCCTTGTTCATTTGCAGGTAATACGTTATTAAACCCTAATTGACCACCACTTGCCCAATAAAAATGAAAAACAGCAAGCTCAAAGAATATTTTAATTAAAATTGCGGATAATATTAATTTCTTTTCATATTTTGCTAACGTTTTGTATGGTTAGGGGCGTTTTAAAAAACCTAAACTTTCAGTTTATATCAGAAACTTAATCAAAGAACTGAACTTCAAATTTAACACTATGTAGCCATTAATTATACAGATTGTTATTGTTTTAGTTTACAACCCAAGGCCATCTATTTTTTCTTTTTCATACTTACTATCTTCTACTGGGTAACCTAATAGGTTTTCATTGTACTTTGAATCTTTGTATTCTCTCGAATTTACGTTTCTATTTCTTTTTTCGTTAATAGCATTTAAACTACTTTTTTTAAATTCAGTAATAATTTCGCTGTATTCAGTCCATCTGAATTTTGGACGGGATTCATTCAACTCTTGAGTTTCCAAAGACTAGTTGTGTAGGTAGAAAATAAATCTTTCATCATTTGTATTACAAGATAGAAGTAAAGATATTACGAATGCACTAATTATTGTAATCTGAAACTTTAGTCTTGTAAAAATAGACTTTCTTGTAAATACATAACTTACTCATAGTAAAGTTTATAAGTGAAAGATTTTTGAATTATTTTCCATCTACCTTCATATTTTAATAATAACAAATAGTCTGTGTAAATTCTTTTTTTGTCAGGCATATCAATTTCAATTTTAGCACTTGATGCATCATTCTCGTAGTCTATTGAAATAATTCTACCAATACGATTATTTTTTTTTCCTGGCGCTATATTATTTATATAGTGCTTTCCTGACCAAACGTTTAAACTATCATTAGCAATATAATATAGTTTAAAATCTTTATAAAATGCTCTTTTTAACCTTTCAGGCTCTCCGTTGGCTGTACCTTCTATATAATCCATAAGAGTTTGTTGAATAAGGTCGATTTCAGTTTGAGCATTTAGGCTAAAAAAACTAAAGACAAATAATGCGATAAAAAGAGTTTTAATTTTGAACATTCTATGTGTAATTTTTAAATTATAGGTAAGGGTTTAATATAAGAATAAAGGGCGCTTCCAACTCACAATCCTAAATCGTCCATTTTTTCTTTTTCATATTTACTATCTTCTGCTGGGTAACGTAATAGGTTTTCATAATTTTCTGAATCTTTTGCTAAAGCATAAATTAAACTTTCTCCTGCATAAGTTGGTTTTTTTTCATAAATAGGGTCATTAAATGCTTCTTCTGCTGATGTAATTTGCCAACCTTTAGTTTTAAACATTTTTATTAAATCATCAATAAATAATGCGGATGCTAAATTATGATGCAATAAAAGATTATGCTTTATATGTCTACCAGTTAATTCAAAAGATAATTTTTCATAAAATAATGCTCTCTCCCAAACATGCTTCAGATAAAATTTTCTAAAATCACTTATATCAGCATTGTTATTTTTGCGAAGTCTTTTAATTAACCGACTATTAATGTACCAATCTGATGCATCAATAGTTACATAGCCATTTTTATAACCTTGTCTTTTGAAAAAGAATCTAACTGAAGCTACTTTTTCTTTAGTATTCCCTTCTTTTAAGTATGGAAATCTGAATAACTTCTTATAATTGGAATATTTATTTATAATTGAATCGTTTTTAATGAAGTCTTTTCTAAAATCTTCAAAAGTTCTAGATTCATTATTATAATTAGCATGTAAAAAGGTATGGTTTGCAATTTTATGACCATTATCATTCCAACTACTAAGCAAATAGTTTCCTTTTTCGCCATGCATATTATTTCCTGTAACAAATAGTATTGCCTTAACATTTGTGGCATTTAATTTATCAAGTAGCATTGTATTCCATTCTTTGGCTGTATGATTAGGCGTATCAGCTAATGAGCCATCATCAAAAGTAAAACTAACAGATTGAGCAATTAAATTAGTTGTTAAAAATAATGTGAACACTATAAAAATATATTTCATTTTTTTTTGAATTTTAAAATTTGAATTTATCAGATTGTTTTCTTTTTTATTTTAACTTTAGTTGAATCTATAAATAAATGACACATTAAATTGTGGTGTTCTCATTTGTGTATCATTTATCTGAACGAAATTATCGCCTTCTTTTACCGTATGCCATTCCCAAGTATCAAAAATATCTTTCATATTTAAGGTTAAAGATGCATTATCTTTAAAAAGTGATTTACTTAAACCCAAATCCATTCGATAGATGCCATTACTATCAATTTGACCTCTTTTTCTTCCATTAGCAAACCAGTGTTGCATTTGAAATTTAATCGATTTTGATATTGTAAAATTCATATTAAATTTGCCATAAATAAAAACACCTTTACTATTGTAATCTATACCATTAACCTTACCGCTTTGTTTAAAACCAGAAATAGTTAATTCATTATACATTTTTAACCAATTAAAAGGAGCATATGAAGTGTTTAGCTCAAGCCCTAATGCATTATTATCGCCAACATTTATAGTTTTTGTAACAAACACCTCTTTAAGAATACCATTAAAAGTAATTTCTTCATTTTGAACAAAATAATGCATAACATCTTTTGTATTTCTATAAAATATGGTAGGGGTAATTGATAAATTACTGCTTATTTTAGATTGATAACCCAATTCTGCCAAAATAACATATGAAGGATTAATTGATGGATTTCCTGCGAAAATATTTCTGGAATCGCTAAAAGAATTAAATGAAGTTATAGCGTTTCGATTTGGTCGCCGTATACGTCTTGATAGAGATAATCGCAAACTATTAGTATCATTAAATTCATAATCAAAAAAACTGGAAGGAAATACATCTGTATAATTCTTAGAAGTTTTTTCTGTATTGTTATTAGAAAACATCTCTATGTTTGTGGTCTCTGATCGTAATCCTACTTGAAATTTAAACTTTTTATAACTCTTAGCATATTGCGAATAAATGGCAATTACATTTTCTTTATACGTAGTTCGGTCTGTAAATTCAGGAATTAAAGCACTACTATTATCGATGGTTCTTTCTACTGAAAAATTGTTTCTAATATTGGCGTTCCTAATTCTAAACCCCAATTCAATTTGCGAATTATCTTTTCTTGTATGGCTATAATCTATGTCAAAATTATACCGATTATCAATCACATCATTACTAATAAAATCGTTTGATGAAATTGACGAAATAGGAATACTATTACTTTCTAAAATAGAAGACTGTCCTTTTTCTGTTGATGACTGCTTCATGAGACCTATTTTTAATTGCGACCCTCTTTCATTGAGTTTTAGTTTATACTCCGAACTAATTTTATAAAAGCTGTTTTTATTTTTTTCATCATCTATTCTTTTAGAAGTTGCACTTAAATTACTACGCTCAAAATCTTGATATGCAATAGTATTGGTATTATTAAAATTTGATGAACGATAGGTAACATCCGAAGAAATGGTACTTTTATCATTAAGTGAAAGTTGGCCTCCCATAGTATTAGAAAAATAGAATTGTTTTAAGAGTGACGTATCATTTTGTAAATAATTAGTAGGCACAGGAGTAAGATATTCAACGGATACTTTACCAGTTCGTTTGGGTTCAGAATAGCCTAGTCCAGAATTTACATACCACGAATATTTTTCGTTTCCTTTGTTAATACTAAGGTTTGTTCCTGAATTTAAACGGACACCTGAGAAGAGTTCTATACTGCTACTTAATTTTTTTTCCTTCCCTTTTTTCAGAATTACATTAATGATTCCACCAGAACCTTCTGAACTATATTTTGATGATGGATTTGTAATGACTTCAATTTTATCAATTGAACCAGCAGGTATTGTTTTTAGAAGAGCAGTAGCGTCTGTTAAGTCACTAATTTTACCATCTATTAAAATTTGAATATTTCCACTTCCTCGTATGCTAATACTACCATTAATATTTACTTGAACAGAGGGTACATTCTCCATCACATCAATTAAGCTACCTCCATTATTCGCAATATCTTTAGTAACGGTATATGTTTTTTTATCCAATTCTATTTTATGAGCAGAAGTATTTGCTGTAATAATAACCTCTTTTAGATTTATATTAACATCAATTATTATTTCGCCAATATCTTTTTTGTTTTTTACGGATCGCAAATCTATTTTTCTGAAAGCTGACTTTAATCCAATGACAGAAACTTTAAGATTATATAGAAGATTCGGTATTTCTATTTCAAAACTACCATCTTCATTGCTTAAACATCCAAACACTTTTTTAGCATCAAGAACATCTGTAAAAACAATATTTGAAAAGGCAGCAGCATTGCCAGATTGGTCTTTTATTTTGCCCGTTACGGTAACGCTTTGGCTATACCCGCTTGAATAACAAAGGATGGATAATAGAAGGATAATGTATGCTTTCATAAAATGAATTTTGAGCATAGATATCCTGTCCTTTATAAAACAGAGGATATATAATACTCGTAAAAATTTGATTATTTTATTTCGAAAAAAGCCTTTATTCGGTTATATAATCTAAAGGGTTTACTCTTTTTTCGTTGTGCTTTACCTCGTAATGCAGATGAGAACTAGTTGAAAGACCAGTATTACCAACATAGCCAATAATATCTCCTTTTTTAACGGTCTGATTTTCTTTAATATTAAAACCATTTAAATGTGCATACCAAGTTTGGTAACCATCAGAATGCGAAATGACAATTAAATTTCCCCAATCTCCTTCTAAAGCTGCTTTAGAAATTGTGCCGCTTGCAGTTGCTATAACAGGAGTCCCTGTACTTGCTTTTATATCTATTCCGCCATGAATTATTGCTTTTTTACTTTTGTTATGTTTCCTTTTTGTTCCAAAAAATGATGTAATATCTTCTTTTGTCTTATTCTTTATTGGGAATAAAGAAGGTAAATCGCTACTTAGACTAAAGGTGTTTATTTCACTTATTACGGGAATACTTTTTATATTTGGTTTTGTAAATGCAAATAATAGTAAAGCACAAACAGGCAACAAGATTAAGTATTTCAGTTTTGCTAATTGTGTAGATTTTGTTTTTGTAATCATATCTATTCTTCTTTTTAAAATGGGATAATTAAAATAACTATAAATAGTATTTGGGTTTTTTTTGACATCAAGGTTTTGTAATAACACTTGTAAATAGTGCGATGTTTTAATTTGTTTGTTCAACACCCTATTATCTGCCTGAAATTCGTGGATAGATTTTAGTGATTTTCTATAGAAATATACAGCAGGATTAAACCAAAAGAGTGCAACAAACACTTCTATTATCATAATATCAATAGAATGTTTTAAAATAACATGTGCCTTTTCGTGCTCAATAATTATATTATCTTGTTGCTTTAATGGAACAAATATCCAATTGAAAAACGAAAATATTTGTGAATTTTTAGTGATGATTAGTTTATACCCTTTCTTTTGATGAATTGTAGCGTTTTGTTTTTTAGCAACTAATTTTACTATGTTCAAACATAATTTTGTCAAACTAAAAATAGCACCAAGCCAATATAGTATAGGTAAAAGTGACCAATAATTTATTGTAGAACTAGATAGTAATGTTTCTTGAATTTTGAAATCTTCTACACTATTAAACCCGATACTTTCATACAAAGGAATATCAATTATCACATGTGAAATTGAAGGAAACAACCCATCAATTATTGGCAGTAAAAATGAAGTAGGAATTAAAGATAATAAAAGATATCTGTTTATTTTATGAAAAGTAAGCCTACTTAATGCAACCCTATAAATGATAAAAAACAAAGAAAAGACTACGGCTACTTGAATGATGTATATTGATAAATTAGTCATTCTTTTCTTTTAGTATTTCTATTTTATGCGCTATCAATTGCTTCATTTTTTCTAATTCAGTAAGGTTCATATCTTCCTTTTCTGTAAAGAATAATGCAAGATTTTTTGAAGAATCATTAAAAAAATTACTTACAACCGCCTTAATATGACGATTAAAATATTTATCCTTAGAAATGGTTGCATAGTACTGTCTTACTTTTCCATAAGAATCATATTTTAAAAACTCTTTTCTCACTAAAACTCGTACTACTGTAGAAATTGTAGTGTATGCAGGTTTTGGTTCTGGAAACTGTTCTACAATATCTTTAAGAAAAGATTTCTTCAACTTCCACACATACTGCATTACTTGTTCTTCTGCTTTTGTTAAATCATTCATACTGCAAATATAGAATTATTTTTTAATTATAACTACATTTATAGTAATAGAACTATTTATATAGTCATAATAAATAGATTCTTATACTTTTATGGAAATAATTTGAAGTTTTTCGACTGTTTGTTAATAAGGCATAACTCTGGGTTAAAGTTAAACCGGAGAGCAAGGAAACATTTTCGTTTTCGACTTTGCGCTAAGCTGAAGCTTTTTGTTTGTATTTTTTACTTTTAAATTGTCAAATCAGATTGATTTGGCGGACTTAATAAATACGCCCAACCCTTTAAGTTATGTACTATTTGTTGTAGGTATTGTATAGACAGTATTTTTCGTCTAAATATGGAATATATTTTCTCCAATTATCATTGTTATATGTGCAAAAACATGTCCAATCATAGCTGCTTCTAGTCCTTTTTTCCAATAAAGCCAGCCAAAAACGATTCCACCAACTGCATTGCCAAAAACAATGTATAATATCAATTCTGTTGTGGGAGTGCCTATTAGGGTATAGATTACGGGGAGGTGTCCAAATCCAAAAATTATTGCTGAAACTATAATGCCGATCCAATAAATAATCGGGTTTAATTTCCCGGAAATTTTAAAAATTAGCCAAACAAATAATGACATAATCCCGAACCTTATTAGGATTTCTTCTGTGAGTCCACCGTAAAGAAACCTTGCAGCCAGAGTTGGTCGAAACTTTTCTCCCATTTCTATAAACTCGGTCGGAAGGATAGGGGTAAAGGCAAGAGTGGTCAGTGTAATGAAGATTCCGCTGATTATGCCGCCAATAATCCCGTATTTCAGAATTCCTGATAATTTGGTCTTTTTATCTATATAAATGAGACTTTCTATAATAGGCAGTTTAAAATTTACTTTATCGTAAAGTAATGTTCCTATTACGACAGCAACCACAAGTAAAATTGTTGGGTTTATTAAGTTCAGTAATTTAAATTGCCAAGGTGTAAATAGCTCCGAAACCATTTTTTGCATTTCTTCTGGCAATGTGATGTCCATTGTCAAAGTCGATAAGACTCCGACAAATCCGATTAGAAAAACTAAAAACCCTAATTTAAGTTTTTTGTTCATTTTTGGTCAGCTTTTGTGCAACGGTTTAAATAAACGCCAGTTTTAATGGCGTTTATTTTCTATTATCAATAGATTATTTGTTTTTAACATGTTTTTCTAGCCATTGATCTTGTTCCCATAATAAATGGAGTATACTTTCCTTAGATTTATACCCATGGCTTTCTTTTGGTAAGATTACTAGTCGAACCGTAGCTCCTAATCCTTTTAAGGCATTGAAATAGCGTTCACTTTGCATGGGGTATGTTCCAGAATTATTATCAGCCTCTCCATGTACTAATAATAGTGGATGTTTCATTTTATCAGCATGCATAAAAGGAGACATGGTATTATAAACCTCAGGAGACTCCCAATAATTACGTTCTTCACTTTGAAAACCAAATGGGGTTAAAGTTCTATTATAGGCACCACTTCTTGCAATTCCAGCGGCAAATAAATCGGAATGTGATAGTAGGTTTGCTACCATAAAAGCACCATAACTATGACCACCAACAGCAACCCTGTTTCTATCAATATAACCTAAATTATCAACTGCATCAATTGCGGCCTTTGCATTTGCAACTAATTGTTCTCTAAAAGTGTCGTTAGGTTGAGTATCACCTTCACCTACAATTGGAAAAGAGGCATCATCTAAAACTGCATACCCTCTGGTTACCCAATAAATCATGGATCCATAATATGGATAAGTAAACTCGTTAGGATTTTTAGTACTTTGACCTGCGCTCGATTTATCTTTATATTCAGTTGGATATGCCCATAAAATCAGCGGCACTTTTTCTTTGCTGTTTTTGTCATAATCCACGGGTAAGTACAAAGTTCCAGAAAGCTCTAAACCATCATCTCGTTTGTATTTGATTACTTCTTTATGTACATTTTGAATACTGATAAAAGGGTTTTTAAATGAAGTTAATTGAGTTATTTGATCTCTTTTAGCATCCTTTAAATAATAATTAGGGTATGCTTTCGGAGATTCAATCCTTACCAATAATTCGTTCTTTTTTGGATCGTAATTTCTTATATCTTCAAGTTTATCTGTATATGCTGATTGATAAATTCGTTTCTTTTTGGTGTCTTTTAAATTTACTTGGTCTACAAATGGGAATTGCCCTTTTTCGGTATATCCATCACCTATTAAAAAGGCATTATTTTTTAGTAAAGTTAAAATAGAACTCCCCATATCATTTCTTTCAGTCACAAAATCTCCAGGATCACTATAAGTATCTTGATAATTTCTATCTGACAGGATTACTGGTTTTTGGGATGTATCGGAAGGATTGAAAATATAGGTTTTGGTATTTCTGGTATTCCACCAATAATCATGGGCAATAGCTATTGAGTTATTTCCCCATTCAATATCATAAACCCGATTGATGGTTTTTAAAATACTTTTATCACCATTTTTAAAAGGGGCTTCTAATTCAAATACTTCATCTCTGTGATCCACTTTTGTTTCTGGATCTCCACCATCTAATGCTTTTGTGTAAACTAGTGTGGCTGGTTTGTCATTTCTCCATTTAAAGTTTCTTTTTCCTGTTCTGACCGACATAAAACCTTTAGGAAGATCTTCAATTAAAGAAACTTCGACCACGGTTTCCACTTTTTTACCGTCTTTCGTATAAATTGTCGTTTTTGAGGGAAATCGTCGGTAAGGGACTAAATAAGAAAAAGGCTTATGCACCGTATTTACTTTTACATAATTACCATCCGGAGAGAAATTTATAGAAGTATAAATGTCGCTATCCAACCACTTTTCCTTTTTCCCATCCAAGGATACCTTATAAATCTCTGATAGCGCAAGTTGTTCAAAATTATGCTCGTCGCTTTTGTTTTTTAATAAGTCCTGATAGGTTCTATTTTGTGCTTTTTTACCGTCGTTGACTGAAATAGTAGGTCCTAATGGTATGGCGGTTTTTGTGTTTATAAGTGGCTCTCTATTTTCTGGGATGGTTTTAATAAGTAAGGTTAGGCCATCTTCAAACCAGTTGATCACACTACCAATATTTGCATTTGTATTGGCACTTGTTAGTTTACTTACTGATGAAGTCACTAAATCAAGAACCCAAACTTCAACGCCATTTGATGTGGTATTGGTTAATGCTATCTTTTTTTGATTAGGTGACCAGTTGAAGTTGGTTAACTTTGGATTTATAGGTAATCCTTTTACTTGCGAAATTACTCCTCCTTTTTTGTTTAAACTTTTAATTTTAACATTATTAAAGTAAGTAACTCTGCTTCCTATATTGGTTTTTGGATCAATACGTAAACCCCCAAGACGAAGTTCTTCTTGAGAAAGTTCTTCAATAGATTTATAAGCATCCCGAAATAACAATATCATATACTCTTTACTTTCATCTAAAAGAACACTGGGGGCTCTTGGCACATCAACCAATTCTAAAATTTCTTGTGGCGGTTTTTGATAGATAGCATTTTCTTGAGCATTAACTTTTACTATTGCAAGTAAAAGAATTAAATAAATAAAGTGTTTCATAAGCTGCATTCAAGGTTATAACGCAACAAGTGTTGCTTTTTTTTAGTGAGTCTAAGCTACAAATTTTAGTTCAGAATCTATTTATTTTCTTGGGTGTTTTAAGCTCAGTTATTTTCAGTAGTTTATTGTTTAGTTTTTTTGAATACAAAGGAGTTTGTTTTTATCAATTGGATTAAAGTCAAGTTCCTTTTAGGAAGGAATCTTCTAATTGAGTTCATTTGTGTTTTCATTTGTTCCTCTTTGTTAAGAAGAATAGGGGGTGGGCAAAGTATATTTTTATACCTGTTTTTTGTAATTAATTCATGTTTTGCCATTTCCGTTCCGTTGTCGTATGTTATTGTTTTTTGAATAAAGGGTTGAGTACGTACATTTTTTGTCTTGTCCTGAAATAGGTTGACCTTTTTCATATGATTTAAAAGGTTAATAATTCCAGATTGTTTTTGTTTTTTCGATACGATTTGTAGTCAATATTTTGATTTATGTGTACGCTGTTAGGCGTACTTAAATTTAGACTCTAATGCGTTCTTAAATTGTTGTAAATAAAGATAGCCTTTTTGGTTATTTTTTGCGCAAGTTTGGTGTTTTTAATAGTTTCTTTTA
This sequence comes from Maribacter sp., assembly GCF_016744255.1. Classification (GTDB taxonomy): domain Bacteria; phylum Bacteroidota; class Bacteroidia; order Flavobacteriales; family Flavobacteriaceae; genus Maribacter_B. Next base: position 10,361 of record NZ_JADGES010000005.1, on the reverse strand, counting down.
GCGCGTATTCATATTTGAGTGTTTTATTAATACGCTCAGCGATTGCATTTTCATACGGGTCATATTGCTCTGTCATGCTCAAAGTTAAATTGTTGTTTTCTGCAAATAGGGTATAGGTAGGGTTGCAGTATTGGAGTCCTCTATCTGAGTGATGAATTAATTTTTTATTAGGGTGCTTTCTATTTTTTAAAGCCATTTTAAGTGCTTCTAAGCATAGTTCTGTTCTCATATGGTTATCTAGTTTGTATCCCATTATTTTTTTCGAATAGGCGTCTGTAACTAAAGCGAGATAATTGTGTCCGTTTTGTGTTTTGATATAGGTGATATCGGTGACCCAAAGTTGTTCAGCTCTAGTAGGCACTTTATCTTTCACCAGGTTTTTGTATTTATAAAAATGATGTTTAGAATTTGTTGTTATATGATATGTTTTGTTCTTCTTAATGAGTAGTTTATGGTTTCTAAGGAATTCAAAGAACTTATCTCTACCCATTTTTATATTGTGTTTTTTGAGTTCATTTTTTAAATGGTCATGTAATTTTTTACCACCGGTTTGTTGTCCGACTTTGTTTCTACAATCACGGACCAATTGTCTAATGATTTGTTCGTTTAATTCTTTATTACGTTGTGATTTTAGGCGTTTGTAAAAGGCCTGTTTACTAATCCCAAAACAAGTAGTTAACCATTTTCTTTTAAACGGTCTTGCTTCTTTTTTTGAATCTCGTCTGCTAATGTTTTGGGCAATGACTTTTTTGACATATCGACTCCAGTAATAAGTTCCATGTCCGCTATAATATCTTGTTGAAAATCTTTTACGAATTCAAGTTCTTCAATCTTCTCTTTTAGTTTTTTGATTTCATCCTTTTTACTCATGCCTAGTTTCTTTTGTTCTAAGGTACTGTATTTCTTAATCCAGTATTGAATAGAACTTCTAGAAACTTGATATTTATTTGAAGCGTGATTGATAGAAATCTGACCATTATGAATTTGGTCAATGATTAAAAGTTTGAGTTCAAAGCCTACTTTTTTGTAGCTTTTTTTTGGGCAGGGGTGTTTTGTTTGTTTTTCCATAGATTACTAAAAATGTTTGTTTTTTTAGTCAACCTATTTCAGGACGATGCATTTGGTTAGCTTGTGTATAACTGTATTGTGTATGAAAACTCTAACTAACTTTGGTTAAGTACCTAATTTAGCATTTTTTTATAGATATACTTGTTGTTTTGGTGCGCACATATTTTGGTACGGGTCAGAATCTATAATTTTTCAGGTAACGAATCTTTTTTGAAACTATAAATATAAGTAGTGAAATAAGTATAATGGTACTAAATATATTTAATCATTAAAATTATTTTTTTACTACTGCATGCAAGGATTTAACGCAACAAACGTCGTTATTTTATATATAATGCTAGCCACTGTTATTTTTCTAATTTGTATTTTGAAATATGACCAGATATATCTCCTCCAAGGTAAAGGTAGCCATTATGTTCTTCAACTGAGGTTGCCTCAGATACAAACTCTCCAGTTGTATCATAATATGTTTTTATAATCTCCCCATTGTTACTTAAATGCATTAACATTCCAAATGGTACTGCTTTAGGTTGTAAAAAAGATGGAAGTCCGTAAACAATTTTTTTTACCAGAGGTTTTGGGTGTATTTCATCTAATGATTTATCTCTTTTAGTAGAAAATCCAAGCCAAAAACTACCATCTAACCTTCTAGATATTCCGTTTGGAAAGCCTGGTAAATTATCTAAAAAAATATCTTTAGTTCCTTTTTTAACACCTTTAAGCCAATATCTAACTATTCTATATTTTGCTAAATCAACCATTAAAACGAAGTCATCATTCTGGGATACAGCAACTCCGTTACCAAAATAAGTTTCATCTATAAGAGTTTTTACTCGTTCGGTTTTTGGGTTATAACTGTAAAGGCCCCCATCTGGTTTGGCTTCCATTAATAATTTCCAAATATGTTTATTGCTAAAGTTTACTTTTGAAGAAGTATTTGTAAAATATATTATACCATCTTTAGCTATATCTACATCATTAGGGATTAAGAACTTGTTGCCATTTTCATCTTCGCTTGCCAAAGTTTTTATTTTACCATTTTGATTAATACTTATTAAACCTCTTTCTAAGTCGCAAGCAATAAGATTCTGATTGCTATCAAAATGCAATCCTGTAACCCAAGATCCTGAATTACAAAATACAGAAACTTTCCCTGATGCATCTATTTTTAAAACCCTACCATCTGTGAAGTCTGTTTTAGAAATATGTACACCACAATACAAATTTCCTTGATTATCTACTGCGATATCTTCTGGACCAAACCAACCGTTTAGATCTATCCGTTCGGTTGTACTTAATAATTTATTTTCAGCAAGTATTCCTTCTAGTTCTGGCATTGGCGGTGGCAACCAAGCTACTGGGTCAAGAGACCAAGAGTTATACAAAACACTACTAATTAATAATGTAAGTATTGTAAATATTAAGGCAATTGATAACTTTACTTTCTTTGAAATTTTCATTGTATTTATTCTTTCGATTTTAAAAACACAAAGAAACGACTGTCTTAATATTTACATCTTGACATTTGTTATGAAATGGAAATTTCTTTCCTAACTCGACTTAGCGACTCGGAAGCTATGCCAAGAAAACTGGCAATTTGGTGTTGAGGAACCCTTTGGACAATTTTTTTGTTGTAGTTTTTTATAAAATCTAAATACTTTTTTTTAGCTGATTTTGTCTGCAGTGTTAAAGTTCTTTCTAAAGCGCAAAGATGATTTTTTTCGGCTAAAATTCGTCCAATTTTATCAAATTTTGAGGATTCTTTATATAGTTGAGTTAGGCTATGATAAGAGATTTTATAAACAATACTATCTTCAATCACTTCTAAAAATTCAGAAGAAGGTGTTTGATTTATAAAGCTATGAAAGATCGTTATAAATTGATTGTCACAAACAAAATATGTAGTAATCTCTTTCTCATCTATATTTCTATAAGTTCTTAATAGTCCAGATTCAATAAAATACAAAGTGTCTGCTGTTTTTCCTTCCTCAACCAATAAGGTTTTAGCTTTATACTCTTGTCTTTTTAATTGATTAGAAAATTTCTTCCATTCACTTTCTGTTAATCCAATTAGTTCTTCTAATATTTTACTTAGTTCGTTCATTGTGTATTGTCCTGAAATAGGTTGTCTTTTTTTAGTATTTAAAAGGTTACTGCTTCTAGTTTGTTTTTATTTTTTTGTCTAAAGCTATATTTTAAAGATTTAGCGACTTAGTAAATATACACAGACCTTGGCGTAAAAGCCACAAGTCCATATTAATTATAGACATTGTTGCAAAACGTTTTTTATGGGTTTAGTTTTCAATTATATTATTTTCAATTCCTGTATTAATTTGAGTTAAATCATTAGCAAAATTAAGTTTGTCCTTGGGTGATATTATCATTTCATCAAACTTTCCATATTTAAGTTCAATTCTGTCGAAAGAAGGAGCAGGTGAAGATATTAAACTATTTGTGTGGCTTATTTTTTTAATTTTGCTAATGTCAATTGTTTTATTAAATATAATTCCGCATTTTATTTTCAAAGTATTATTCTCAATTTTATATTCTGTTTTTAAAAACGTATGTAAAATGAAAGCATAGGTGGGTATTAGTATTCCTATTAGTGTATAAAATTCCTTATTAATTCCATTGTTTACTATTCCAAAAATTACAGGGATAAAAAACAATAGAAATATTGCTATCAACATTCCATATGATACTTTGACTTTATATTTTTTTTGTCATAATTGAAGTCTTTTTTAATCAATCCTTCGGTTTTTAGTTCAGTCTGATTCTCGTCTTAAATGCTTCCGACTTCGCACTAAGCCAAAACTTTTTGCTTGCGTTTATTTTTTTGTTATTAAAATGTCAAATCCAATAGATTTGGCGACCTTATGAAATTACACAAAACATGGGATTTAACACCTAACCACCGCATTAATTTTAGGCATTGTAATCAAACGTTTTTTATTTTCATACAACCGCTCTAATTACGTTTATTATTAATTTATTCCGCCCGAGTAAAAACTCCAACAGCCAGATAAACATTGGAGTGAAATCTGACAGCGCAATTTTAGTCAAGTTCAATTTTGTCAAGTGCATTTGGAGGAGGAGGAGGGATGTTCAATAGATTATAACTTTCAAATATGATGTTGTAGCGGAAAAAGTTTTTTTCATTTTCATAATTTACTTTCTTAAACTCCTTAACTACCTGTTTAAGTACCTCCTTAGTTTTTGCTATTGGATAACTGTTCTCTATATACAAATGTATTATGGCTGGTCTAAGAATGTTCTTGTTGTATTGAAAATGGTAATTAATAGTACTTATTTTTGAGATTTCATTTCCAAGATTTTTAATGTGTTTTAACTTGTCAAAATCTCCAGAATAGTTCTTCACAGAATCATTTTTTATGACCATAGTATTCCGATTAAAATAACAGGAATTTATTCCACTATTTGGACAGTCAGCCCATCCTGTAAGTTTAAAAATTGTATCGTTTTGATTGAAATTTAATCCAATTGATTTTTTAGCGCACGATAGTTCTTGCATTTTCTTAACTAGCTCGCCGAAATTTTTAAAAGAATCAATTTTTATATTTACAAAGTCAGGTTGTTGAAAATTTTCTAAATAACTATTTGAAGATATTTCTGTATTTGTTTTCTTATGTTCAGAATGCTCATTTTCGTTATGATTACAGCAGGTTAAAAAAAGAAACAATAGTAATATCTGAAAAGGTGATTTCATTATCGTTAGCTGTAGTTTTTAGTTAATTACTTCATTAAATTTCTCCCAGAAAACATTATCGAAAGAAGATAAAGCAAAATTGTCTCCAGATATGGTGGCCTCTCCCATTCTTATAATTACTAAATTCTTACTAGGAACGATATAGATGCGTTGCTCGTCTTTGCCCATAGCAGCAACCATATCTGTGGGGGCATTGGGAACAAGCTCACCAGCAAATTCTGTTTGAGTAGATGGCAGCATATATTTGCTTTGTCCATTTAGCCACCATAGATATCCGTAGGATGGATTAATACTTTGAGAAGTTGTTTTGCTTTCAATAAAGAATTCTTCATCAATGATTTGCTCTCCATCCCAATTTCCATTTTGCGAAGCCAATAGTCCAAATCTTGCCATACTTCTTGTATTGCTATTATAGATACGATAAACAAACCCGTTATTCCAGAATCCTTCCATACCTATTTTATTACGTAATTCATTATTGAAATAATTTTCAAATTCGATTCCGCTTGCATCTTCGATGACATTCATCAATCTCTGAAATACATTGCCATATGCCCATCGTGTACCTGCGTCAGCGAGGTAGGTTAAATTAGATTTGATTACTAATTGAGGTTCGTCATTTAGGCCTGATGTCATTGATAGTAGATTTTTTACCGTAATTAAATCTTCTTGTTGAGCTGTGGAAATCGTCCACTCAGCACCAATATAATCCGATACTTTATTATCGATGTTGATTAATCCATTTTGTTGAGCAATACCCGTAGTAGCCGTGACCAAAGTTTTTCCTGCGCTATTCCATTGCCAAGTATCGCTAGCTGTATGTCCATTATAATATTCTTCTACCACAATTTTTCCGCCAACCAATACCATAAAGGATTTAGTATTTTCATTGGTAAGATAATTCTCTAACTCTTCCAGCTTAGTTAAATTCCAGTTTAACTGATTTGGCGATATACTTTCCCAATCATTTGTGTTAATTGACGGAAAATAAAAAGATTCTTCTGGTACGTTTTGCGAAAGTGAGTCATCAGACTGACAACTTAAAGTTGTTGAAAGAATAAATATCATAAATAATCTATAAGTCATATAATGTTTTTCTTTTTCTATTTTGTCCGAAGCAAAATCCCAAAGATTTAGCACCTTCATAAATATACCTTGGCGTAAAAGTAACAAGTCTGTATTACGTTTAGGCTGTGTTGTGCGGCGTTATTTTCCATTCTGCTTGTATTCACATTCCGTTAAGCTTTCAAGTCATGATTTCGTTGGAATAGCATATAAAGGGAGTGTGGCAACATCAGCAGTGTCATTCCTGAAAATGGGATCATATAAACCCCAACCAACACGACTATTAAATATGCCCAAATAAAACTTTTTGGAATCTGTCCGCTTGTTTTTTCTACATACCCAAGTAATATTCCGATTGGAATCAGCAACAGACCAAAATAGAAAAACCAGAACGCTGCGAAATTTTCGTAGTTCATTTGTCCATTCAGCAAAGGAAACTCTAAAAGTCCTTCACTTATCTCAAAAAAAAATTATCCGCAAATTTAGAAAATTGTTTTCCGAACGCAAAAGGTGAAATTCCTAAAAGAGGATGAATAACCCCTAAAAACACTAAAATTTTTCCGTTCGTTATTTTCATATTTAGTTAATTTTTATTGATTCGGGGCGATTTTTTTATAATTGTAGGCAACGTGTTTGTGTATGGTTACTAACTAAGTTAGTAGACAATTCACAGATAGAAAATTCCAGCGGAATTTTCCAAATAAGCACTTGCCAAGCAATTAATTATACACGGTTACATGCTGGTTTTTCACGTTGTATTAAATCTGCAATAGCATTCCAAAGCTCAATTCGTTTTTCTAATGATTGTTTGGCAACAGCTAATGTTTCATTCCATTTTTGGTCATCATCTTTACATAATTCCGAAATCATCTTGAGAGATAATGGACCATGTTCATCTCCATCAAGTTCAATATGACGTTCGAGATAGTAATTTATTTTGTTGTATAGTTTGTTATCAGAATCGGAATTTTTAAGAATTTCGATAAACATATCAGGAATTACATCTTCTCGTCCAAATGTAAATGCAGAAGCTACAAGGTGTGCCTTATTGGTCTCAATGATTGAAAATGAAAATTTAACAAAATCAGCTACTCTTTTATCTATATTAACTTCATTTAGAGAATATTCAACCGAATTACCTAATTCTATGAGTTTTGTGAAATTATGGATTTCATTAGTATTAGCATTTACTTGTACCATTGCGTCCAAATACATTTCGAAATGACTTTTTGGTTCTCCTAATTCATTAATATCACTTTCTTCTCCGTGAACGATTTCATTTATAAACCTTGATAATGTTGGGTTCTTTGGTGGTGTCCAAGGAGTTTGAACATTAGTGAGATTTATTTGAAGCTTCTTTAAGATCGACATAAAATCCCATACGGCAAACACGTGACTTTCCATAAAAATTTTTATGTCATCAACGCTATTTAAATTTTTATATAGCTTATGGTTTTTCAATTGATTTCTTAATTCCGAAATCTCATTTTCTATGTATTCTATTCTATTCATTCTATTTTTTTGCTTGCATATAAAGCCCAAGCTAAAGTTAGTACGGAGAGCAAGGAAGCCTTTTTGCTTCCGACTTCGCACTAAGCCGAAGCTTTTTGTTTGCGTTTTTTTTTAATATTAAAATGTAAAATTAAACAGATTTGGCGATCTTATAAAATTACGCGAAAATTAGAATTAAACACCAAACTTTGCATTATTTATGGGCCTTGTTACCAAACGTTTTTTATTTAGGTGCAATCGCTCTAATTAGGTTTGAGCTCATTATTAATTTATTCTGTCCGAGTAAAAAGTCCAGTAACCAGATAAACATAGGAGTGTAATCCGATTGCGTAACTTTAACCAAGTCCTATTATTCAGCAACAGATTAGTTACTGTGTTACCAAACGTTTTTCTTATTAGATCTCTAATATTTTAGAAATCAATGTTTTGTATTCTTGAACATTCTTCTCATATTTTTTTTGCACCATAATCCATAATAAGACTCCTAATGCTAAAATTCCAGCTCCTAACAAATACGTAGAAGTGCTACTACTTTTTCCTGATATTATGGTAATTAGAAAACCCAAACCCAAAAGTATATGTGTGAATATTACTAATTTCCATAAAAAATGTTGGCTAAATAAAATTTTCACATCGGTCTCATTTTCAACATCTGTTTTTGATAATTTTCCATTAACAATAATGCTGTTAATATATATTAGGTACCAAGCATATTGAATCCGTTTACGCATTTTAAATTTTATTGATTTTTTTTTATCGTGATTCATATTAAACACTAATCCGTCTACAGATTTAAGTGCGGATTCTAAATTCTGGCTTATCTCTTGTGGATTACTTTTTACTTTTAAATTCCATTTTTTCATAATCTCTTTTTCAAAATGTTTGGTAACAATTGAGCTAAGCGTAGTGTGGTAGTAAGGAAATTTTTCGTTTCCGTCTGCGCACCAAGCTAAAGCTTCTTATTTGCGTTTTTTTTTTGTTCAAAGCTAAATCCATAAGATTTAGCGACTTTATAAATATACACAGACCTTTCGGTTTTGCCCTAAAGTCCGCATTAAATTTAGCGTCGATAAAACGTTTTTCTTCGGTATGCTTTCCCAAAAATCAGAATTAAAATTAGAAATACGCTTACTGAAACCATTAGATTACCAAGTTGATTATTCATATTAGTTGTTGGGAATACAGAAATATATACTAAATCGTGTAATAGGTGAAAAACTATAGCTATATAAATTGAGTATCTAAAAGCAGCTAAATAAGCTATCATTAATGAAATAGCGATGCCCATTACGGGATATAATATAAATCCTTCGATTAATGGGTAATGCGAAAAGTTATGTCCAGTTAAAGCCAATGGTAAATGCCAAAAACCCCACACAAGTCCCAATATTATAATTCCTATTAAATTACCGTAAGTGCTTATTAGTTTTTTTTGTAAAAATCCGCGCCAGCCTATTTCTTCTCCCAGAACTAATAGGATTATCAATACAAGATTAAGAAGGGTAAAATTTTTAAATTTAAATAATGATAAGTTAGGAACAGTTCTAAAATCAAGTTTCACTTGGGCAATAATAATGTTTGGTAACGGTTTGTATAAGAATAGTAAGGGATTAAAATATACTTACTTTTCGGGTTAGCATTTAGCCAAATTTACAATTTTACCGTTATTTTTCTTTTAATCGTCAAATTGTAAATTTGGCGGACTTTATTATTATGTACTAACTTTGGGTTTGGTACTTAACCCTTATTATTTTTATACTTTGTTGTAGCCAGTTTTTATTTCAGATAATCTCCGAAATATTTATTAACTGCTTCTAAATCGTATTTGTCTTCTCCTCTCCAATATTCTACAAAACCCCAATCATTCTTACCTGTAGTTGCTCTGTCATAACTTTTAGGTTTTAATATTCCCATTGCTGCTAAAATTTCAATTAGAACTTCTCTTTCAGATTTACTAGACTTAATTACATCTTTTAATCTAACGACTAATTTTCCTGGATAATCATTCTCATTTGAAGTTTCGACAACTTTTAGAATATTTTTAAATATGTCTATGTCCTCCTTTTTAGGCAACATAATTTGCTCTTTTTCGAACTGTTGCAAATCAAACAATATATAGATTAAATCTCCTAATCTAATTCCTCCCCATTTTAATCTTTCAAAGTTAAGTACGTTTAAATCTTGATTTTCATAATTTTCATTACCTACAAGTCCATATTGAGTTTCTTTACATATTTCACAAGTATAGGAATGAAAATCGGGTTTTCCATCGACATAAGAAGTTCCAGATATTATTGGGGAATATTTATGTTTAGTAAATTTATTCGCTAAAAAATAACTTGACAATGAAGAACGTAAATCAAGCCTTTTTGTAGATAGACTACTTAAAAAGGCACTAGAAATATTTTCTAAACTTATGCCTTGTTTAATTGAAATAATATTTTCTATACATTGATTATGATTGATTGTTAAAGGTTCAAACATTAAACCTTTAGATTTAGCATATTCAAAATCCTCTTTTGATATTTGTCTGTTTTTAGAATCAATCCAGCCATTTTTCCAGAATGATTTAAATAAAATTTGTTTGGCTTTTTTGTCTATCACTTGGTTTTTTTCAAATTGGCTACAACAATTGAGTATACGTAAACTTAGGTTTTGTGTTACGAAACACCTTTTATTTATATTACAATAATACTATAAAATATTTTTATAAAGTAGGCGGTTACATGTAAAATACAGAACCTCAAAAATCTTATTTTTACGATTTTCACATAAAAAAAGTAGCGTTTATTGTAGCCTTAAACACCTTTTTTTCTATGCTGCTGTCCCGTCCTGAAATAGCGATACACTAAAACTTTAGTGTAATGAAAACATCATTAAATATTGGCAGTACCAAGCGTACCCAAAAAGATTACTCGCTCTCATTTAAACTCCAATTAGTTGAAGAAGTTGAGCAGGGTCAGTTAACAAAATCGCAGGCAAAGCTCAA
>NZ_JADGES010000083.1 GCF_016744255.1 Maribacter sp. | reverse complement strand
AAATCTAACATGAGCGGCATGAATCCAAATTCTTTTTGGAAGGTCGTAAACGATGGAGGGCATTATCAATACATGTATAATGCAATGCAGTTGAATAATGGAAATACTACATTTAGTGATATTGCTCAATTTACAGGTATGGCGGCAACAGATTGGAGTTGGTCTAACCTAATTGCAGATTTTGATAATGATGGCTTAAAAGACACCTATATAACCAATGGGCTTTTACATGATATACGTAATACGGATGCAGATAAAAAAGTCGGGAAGTATATTACAGAAACTGCCAATGCTTGGGTAAAAGACAATCCTAACAGAGGAGATGTAAGTATTTGGGATATTTTAGATTTAAAGAAGACAATAGATTTAATTCCATCACAACCCTTAAAAAACTATGCATTTAAAAATAAAGGAGACCTTGAATTTGAAAAAATTACTGAAGGATGGGGGTTAGATCAAGCATCATTTTCCAACGGTTCTGCCTATGCAGATTTTGATAATGATGGTGATTTAGATTTAGTGGTAAATAACATAAATAAAAAAGCATTTGTTTATAGAAATAACTCGGAAACATTTACTAATTCTAATTACTTAAGAGTAGAATTAAAGGATATAGAAAATAAGACTGTTTTTGGTAGCCGAGTTACAATTTACGTTGGAGGTGAAAGTCAAATAATAGAGACAACTAATGTAAGGGGAATCTATTCAACTAGTGAATCCTTTGTGCATTTTGGGCTAGGAGACAAAAAGAGAGTAGATAGTTTAGTAGTATTATGGCCAAACAATTCTAAAATCATTCAAAGAAACCTAACCGCTAACCAAACAATAAAAATTAAAAAAAGGGGCAAGGCGGAAAAGGGTCTTAGAGATAGAGAATTAAATAACCCTTTATTTCAAGATATAACCACTAATTTTTCAATAAGATATAATCATCAAGAAAATGATTTTGATGATTTTAAGCAGCAAGTTTTACTTCCACATAAATTATCACAATTTGGACCTTCTTTGGCAGTTGGCGATATAAATAATGACGGTTTAGAAGATGTTTTTATAGGAGGGAGTACAGGAGAGAGTTCCGTTTTGTATAAGCAGGTAGCAAAAGGAGAGTTTGTAAAAACGAATGAAATATTTTGGGGGAAAGAAAAAGCATATGAGGATGTAGACGCCATTTTTGTGGATATTAATAACGATGGTTTTAAAGATTTATATGTTGTAAGTGGAGGGAATGAGTATAGACCTAATGACGCTCATTATTTAGATAGACTTTATCTTAATGATGGTACTGGGGGGTTTAGGAAGGGAGCAATTCTTAATTTATTGCCAAGTAGTGGCTCTATAGTAAAAGCTGAAGATTATGATGGGGATGGAGATATAGATTTATTTGTGGGAGGAAGGCATAAGCCACACAGTTACCCATTGCCAACATCTAGTATGTTGTTAAAGAATGAGAAAGGACAACTTGTAAATGTATCTATGGATATAGCTCAAGGGTTAAAAAATATGGGTATGGTTACGGATGCTGTTTGGGTGGATTATGATTTAGATCAAGATATAGATTTGTTGGTAGTTGGAGAATGGATGCCTATTACCGTTTTCGAAAATGTAGATAATATTTTAATTCGAAAAGAAAATGAAGATTTAAAAAACACCATCGGTTGGTGGTTTAGTATAGAAAAAGGAGATTTTGATAAGGATGGAGATATGGATTTTATAGCAGGTAATTTAGGATTAAATTACAAGTATAAAACAACGACGGATAAATCTTTTGATGTGTATTACAATGATTTTGATAGTAATGGTAAAGGAGATATAGTATTGGGTTATTATGATGGGGGAAAACACTTTCCTGTTCGTGGTTTTTCTTGTTCTTCGCAACAAATTCCTGGTCTAAAAAAAGAAATAAAGAAGTATGATATTTTTGCTTCTATGGAGATAGATGAGGTGTATGGGGGTAATAGCTTAAAAAGTTCCTTGCATTACAAGGCAGACACCTTTGCATCATCTTATATAGAAAACCTAGGGAATGGTCATTTTGCAGTTTCTAAATTGCCTAGCGCTTTACAATTGTCCAATATTAATGATATGATAATTGAAGATATTAATAACGATGGTAATTTAGATATGTTGTCTGTGGGTAATTTGTTTGTCTCCGAAATAGAGACGCCTAGAAATGATGCAGGTACGGGAAATTTACTTTTGGGTAATGGAGCAGGTGGTTTTGACGTAGTATCGTCTTTAGAAAGTGGATTTTTCGCAAATAAGGATGCCAAACGACTTAGTCTATTGCATAGTAAAGGTGAAAAGCTGATTCTGGTGGTAAATAATGATGATGTGCTGCAAGCTTTTCAGGTGCATAAAAATAATTAAATTATAGATACATCTCTCACTTCACTCGAGTGAAGTGAGAGATGTAATTGGGTTTTTTTGCCAATTTCGATGGAGAATTGAACCTCGATAATAGTTAGTGATTACTTGTTTAGAGTTCATAAGCTCATAATGCAATCAGTATCGGACTTTTTTCTTTAAGATAAGCAACTACTTAGCTTATAATAAAGAAGTGGTTAGGCAAATATTAAAACTAGATAAAGGGAATTATCGCTATTTAAAAATTGTGATAAAACCTTTTGGATTGGGTCCAGATTGGCATGGTTCTACAGGTAAAAAAGTGTGGCTATTTATAGATGAAATAAATTTATTTTAAATCTAATGGGTATTAAATTATTGTGGTATTACTGTTAAAATATAAGGTTTCCTAAAATAACTATAATTTAGTCCACTAATAACAAATATGGTTTTGTTTAAGATGCCCTTTAGCTTTTGAGCATTGTTGTTAGTCGAAAATCTTCATAAAATTATCTTAAAAAAATGAATATTTATAGGATTTTAAGAATAGAGTAAAAACTAACTAAACTTAACTCGTATGAACAAAAAGATTAATTATTTTTTGACTTTTGTGGCATTGCTCTTTTTACAGGGTGTTATGGCGCAAAATAAAACTGTTTCAGGAACAGTGTCCGATAACAATGGAACACCACTTCCAGGTGTAAATGTTATTGAGAAGGGTACAGCAAATGGTGCCTCTACAGATTTTGATGGAAACTATACTTTAAATGTAAGTGACAATGCAGTGCTTTCTTTTTCGTATTTAGGATTCTCTACGCAAGATGTTGTTGTGGCAGGTAAAAGTGTTTTAAATATTTCGATGGAAGAAGATGCCGAAATGTTAGAAGAAATTGTTGTAACAGCTCTTGGTATTAAAAAGGAGAAAAAGGCGCTTGGCTATGCTGTGCAAGAAATCAAAGGAGGAGAGTTATTGGAGTCACGAGAAAATAACCTTGTGAATGCTATTTCTGGTAAAGTTTCGGGATTACAAGTCGTAAGAGGTAGTAACGGGCCAGCAAGTTCTTCAAAGATTGTACTTCGTGGTAATAGTTCTCTTACTGGGGATAATCAGCCTTTAATAGTTGTTGATGGTGTGCCGTTAGATAACTTTACAGGTGCGGAAAATAATAGTTTTTGGAACCCTACACAAGATTTAGGTAATGGTCTGGGAGATATAAATCCAGATGACATTGCATCCATGTCTGTGTTGAAAGGAGCTTCTGCAGCTGCGTTATATGGTTCTCGGGCAGGTAATGGTGTAATATTGATTACAACAAAAACCGGAAAATCAAGAGAAGGGTTAGGGATAACCTTCTCAACAACAACAGGATTTCAGAATATATTTATTGAGCCTGAGTTCCAGAGTGACTTTGGACAAGGGGATAATAATATCTATGATGAGCTGTCAACGTCAAGTTGGGGGCCTAAAATTGCAGGGCAAACCGTTATTGGTTGGGATGGTAAAGAGGCGCCACTTAGAATACAAAATAACTTAAAAAATTATTATAAAGGAGGTGTTAGTCAAAATTATAGCCTGTCATTTCAACAGCAAGTAAGTGATGATTCATCGGTGTATTCATCATTAAACTATTTAGATGATGCAGGGAATGTTCCTGGCGCAAATTTTGAAAGATTTAACTTTTTGACAAGAGCAGTATCGAATTTTGGTCCAGACAAGCGATGGACTACTGATTTTAAAGTTCAGTACATTAAAGCTCAAGCAGAAAATAGACCGGTAAATGGAACTAATATTAATAATGTTTTTTCAACAATAGCAACACTTCCTAGGTCATTGGATATTAGACAATTTAAGAATTCTAGAGATGCGTTTGGTAATTCTATTTGGTATTTAAATAGCAACTCTGTTAATCCGTATTGGGCAGCAGCTTATAATCTTAGAGCAGATAGTAGAGATCGTTTTTTATTGAACGGTTCTTTAAAGTATAAGTTTACAGATTGGTTAGCTGCGGAGGTTAAAGCAGGTAGTGATTTGTATACTAATAATACAGAATCTAAATTGTTTTCAGGAAGTCCATTGTCTGAAACAGGAAGATTTAGCTTGGGAAAAAATACATTTAGCGAAGAAAATTACAGTATATTATTAACAGGTTCTAAAAGTAATGTTCTTGGAAAATTTGGAGGTAATTTTACCTTTGGAGGTAATTTAATGTCGCAAGAGCGTAGCGGATTAAGTTCCAATGCAGGAGAGTTAGAGGTGCCTAATTTATTTTCTTTAAATAATGGAAAAAATAACGCTACTGTTAGTCAGAGCTTTAGTCGAAAGAAAATAAATTCATTATATGGATCCATCGGAATAGATTATGATGGTCTGTTGTATTTGGATGTAACAGGTAGAAATGATTGGACTTCTACATTAAGTGCAGATAATAGATCATTTTTTTACTCTTCTGTTAATGGCTCTTTTGTATTTTCGGAACTTTTTGGAGAATTACCTACTTGGTTTAATTTTGGTAAAATTAGAGCGTCATATGCCGAAGTTGGGAATGATTTAGCTCCTTATGAACTTATAAATACCTATGGTATTGGTAATGATCCTAATGACAACACTACTGCTAGTACGGGGAATGTTAAAAATAATCCAAATTTAGTAAACGAGTTAATTAAATCTAAAGAAGTAGGTTTGGAAGCTCGTTTCTTTAATAATAATGTGGTTTTAGATTTTGCTTGGTATAAGTCTAATGCTACCAATCAATTATTGGCAATTCCGATGGATCCATTTAGCGGCTTTAACTCAAGGAGAGTAAACGCAGGGGATGTTCAGAATAAAGGGTTTGAGTTGGGTATAAATGCAACAATATTAGATAATCCAAATGGTTTTTCATGGAGTTCAACTTTAAATTACTCTAAAAATGAGAATACAATTGTTTCATTGATTGATGAAGTTACTCAATTTACACTAGGAGGTTTTGATAACTTAGCAGTATTGGCGGTTGTCGGAGGTGCTTATGGTGAAATTAGAGGGACGAAATTTAAAAGAGTAGAAGATGAGGCTAGTTCTGATTTTGGCAAGATGATTGTCGATGGAAGTGGTTTGCCTTTAGCGGATGACTCAGAGAAATTTCTTTTAGGTGATCAGAACCCAGATGCTTTAATAGGGTTTTCTAATACTTTCGCATATAAAAATTTCTCTTTAGGGTTTTTAATAGACGCTCGTTTAGGAGGGGAAATATTCTCAGGAACCAATAGAGCGTTACAGCGATCAGGTGCAGCTGCTGTTACAGTTGTTAATGGAGAAAGAAATGATATTATTGTAGATGCTGTAGTGGATGATGGTGCGGGTAATTTTTCGCAAAATACAGTTGAAGTATCTCCAGAGCTATATTGGCAAGCATTAGCCAATAGATCTGGTAATTTGGGGATTAACGAAGCTCATATTTATGATGCAACAAGTATTAGATTAAGGAATGTTAGTCTTAATTATAAGATATCGCCAAAATGGTTAAAAAACACTGGTATTCAAAGTGCTAAATTTGGTATTTCAGCAAATAATGTATGGATGATTAAAAGTCATTTGAATGGAGTTGATCCAGAATCTGTTTTTGCTACAAGTTCTAATGCTACTGGTTTCGAGAGTCTTTCATCACCAACATCTCGTAGCTTGTTTTTTAACGCCTCATTTAATTTTTAAGAAGAAATTTAACACATATATCATGAAAAAAAGAAATAGAATTATAAATATTGGGTTGCTTTTTGGCATACTTATATTTGCGTTTTCATGTTCGGATTTTGAAGAAATTAATATAAATCCAACAGCTGCTAACGCGGATCAAGTTCAAGTGGAATATTTTATAAATGCTTCTATTGGAGGAGCTCAGCAGAATCCACATATTGCGGAAAGAGTGTTTGTTCTTTATTGGAAAGATGCAGGAAGAATGGATAGAATTGGAACACTATCAGAAGGCTTTGTTAGTGATGGCTGGTCCAGTGATTATTATAACGATTATATTTCTAAATGGTTAAGAAATATTAATTCGGCAATTAGTCTTGCGGATCAAAAAATAGAGAGCGGAAATGTAAAAGAATATACAGGAAATCTAAAACAAGTAGCCAGAATTTGGAGAGCTTATATGATGAGCGAGATGGCGGATAATTTTGGAGCTATTCCTATTGATGGGTTTCAAGGCGAAAACCCAACTTATAATGATGTCAAAGAAGTGTATTATTTTATGTTGTCTGAATTAAAAGAGGCAACTGAAGCATTGGATTTAGAAGTTGAAAACCCTAATAGCCTAAAGGATTTGGATCCAGCATTTGGGTACGATTATGCGAAATGGAAAAAGTATGCGAACTCTTTAAGAATGAGATTAGCTATGCGATTATCAGAAGTTGATGCTTCTAAAGCACAGCAAGAGTTTGAGGATGCCGTTGGAGGTGGTTATATTGCTTCTTCAGACGATAACTTTAAAGTACAAGAAGTTAGTGGTTGGAGTGATTATACGGGTGTAATGACAAGACAATGGAACAATCAATATCTTTCCCCTACTTTGAACAATCTAATGATTGGTTTGGGTGGTGTATCTTCTGTAGATCAATTGTCTGCGGATAAACATATGTACATTAAACCTGCAAATTATTTGGGGTTAGAATTTGAAGATCATTTTACCAAATTAACGAATGATCCTTCAGCAGGTTATTGGTTCGATGGGCTTCATAGTGTTATTGATCCAAGAGCGTATTCACTATATAAAATTCCTGGAGATTTTGAAGACCCAGATTTTAATAAGTATCCTAGCTGGAATAGTAATGCTACTACAACTGAAAGAGCACTTATTATTGGAGAGCAAGATACAGATGATAATGGAGAAACAGATGATATAGATGTAGAAGCTAAATTTACTTGGAATGCACCAACTACTGGAGATTGGGGAGTAAAAGGGTCGAATAACAAATTGAGATTTTCAGGAGCTTTACCTAGATTATCTCATATTTATAGAGATGGTGAATCTCAACGTATCTTTTTTGGGTCATGGGAGTCTTATTTTTTAATTGCAGAAGCTGCAGTTAGAGGGTGGAACGTTCCAATGGCAGGACAAGCCGCCTATGAACAAGGAATTAGCGAAAGTTTTGCGTATTCTAATGTGTCACAACACTTGGGAGCTTATTTAACCTCGCAAGACTATAATAGAGTGGGAACTTCTGTAAGTTGGAGCCATACTACGGAGCCACCAGCTACGGTTTCAATGACCTTTAATGATGGGTATACTGGTACTGCTGGAACGGTAAATTTAAGCTACCCTGAGAATACTATCTATAGTGGAGGAGTAGTTAAAAATGACTTGTTAAATAAGATTATTACCCAGAAATTCATAGCGCAAGTGCCATGGTTGCCATTAGAAACATGGAGTGATCATAGAAGATTAGGGTTGCCTTTCTTTGAGAATCCTGCTATTGAAAACCCATTAACGGATATGCCTCAATTGAATACTAGTAATTACCTAACGAATAGTGTAAATTTTTATGGACAAAGACTTAAGTATCCATCAAGTTTCTCTAATAACTTACCTACCCAATATAACCAAGCGGTAAGTAAATTAGGAGGAGAAGATGATGTGTTTACACCATTATGGTGGGCTAAACAATAATTTATTTTTTGAGTTAGTATTTTATTTGTAGATAAAGACCCGAGATGTTTAATTTCGGGTCTTTTTTTTGTGTAACCTCTTAAGGATTATTTTTTAGTTTTATTTTAATATTTTAACTCTTCATTACTTTTTGTTTGCGATATTAAATTATGAATGTGTATAAGTATAAAATCCTGTAACTCTTTGTCCGTGAGCGTGTTTCATTTTAAGTCATTTTTTAAAATGAGACATAGATGAATCTATATTGTGTCAGCTCTTAGTAGGGCAGTAATTTAATACCTTTGTTTTAGGGTTAATTGTTTGTGTTTTTTAGAAAAAGGAACATAGATATTAAGTGTAAAACAGAAGAAAATAGCTTTATCGGTTTTAAATATAGATGTTGCAAATGTCACTTAATCCTAGTGTTTTTTTGCTTTTATGGACTATTTCAAATATTTATGAAATTACATTTATTAAATAGAGCTAGTTTAGAAAATAGTTCCTTTACGGTTCATCATAATAGCTACTCGAACTTTTTAAAAATTTGGCATTACCATCCAGAACTAGAGTTAGTGACTATTTTAAAAAGCACCGGAACTCGTTTTATTGGTGACAGTATTCAGAAATTTGAGGTCGGTGAAATTGTTTTGATAGGAAAAAATTTACCACATATGTGGCTTAATGATGAGGCATATTTTAGCGAGTCATCTAACCTAACAGCCGAAGCATTGGCCGTGCATTTTAGTCTTAATCTTTTTGGGTTGCATTTCTTCGAAGCCCCAGAAATGAAGCATATTCTACAGATGTTAGATAGGGCAAAGCAAGGAATAAAATTTACCGGAATAGATAAAAAAATAATAGATGAAATAAAAAGTTTATTAGATCTAGATGCTTTTTGGAGGACAATGAAATTTATAGAAATTTTACATTATTTGGCCAAACATAGCGAATATGAACTATTGTCGAGCATCGGTTTTATAAACTCATTTAATAAAACGGAAAATAAAAACTTAGATAAAATCTACGAATATGTTTTTAAGAACTTTAATAAGACCATTCGATCTAACGATGTAGCAGCTATTGCTAATATGAACCCATCCGCCTTTAGTAGGTTTTTTAAAAGAATACATAGAAAAACATTTACGAGGTATTTAAATGAAATACGAATAGGGTATGCCTGTAAATTACTTTTAGAAGATAAAAATAATATAACGGCGATATGCTATGAATCTGGGTTTAATAATATATCTAATTTTAATAGACATTTTAGGGTAATAACAAAGATGTCGCCGTCAGAATACATACAATACCATACTCAAAAGGAAGCATAAATAGAATAAAGGGCACAAAAAGTATTGATATTAGTTGTTTTATTGGTAGACATTTGAGTATTGGATTATTAGTTTTGGTTTAAAATCTGATACAATGCAGCATAAAGTTAAAATCACCAATATATTGGTAAAAGATGTTCGTTTTCCTACCAGTAAATCCTTGGATGGGTCAGATGCTATGAATCCAGATCCAGATTATTCTGCTGCTTATGTTATATTAGAGACCGATCATCCGGATAGCATAGAAGGGCATGGTCTTACTTTTACGATAGGAAGGGGCAATGAGCTTTGTGTAGCGGCTATACAATCTCTATCGTATTTAATTATAGGGAAAACCTTAGATAGCTTTACTTCTAATATGGGAGCGTTTTGGAAAATGATTACTGGCGATAGCCAGTTGCGTTGGCTAGGGCCAGAAAAAGGGGTAATTCATTTGGCAACGGGGGCTGTGGTAAATGCCGTTTGGGATTTATACGCAAAAATAGAAAGGAAGCCGCTTTGGCAACTTTTGGCCGATATGACCCCAGAAGAGTTAGTGTCTTGTGTAGATTTTACATACATCACAGATGCTATAACTCCAGAAGAAGCATTGATAATGCTTAAAAATAAAGCAGTATCAAAACAGGAACGAATTGATAACTTGGTTGAGGAAGGTTATCCTGCATACACAACGTCAGCAGGATGGTTGGGTTATTCCGATGAAAAAATGAGGCGTTTGTGCAGAGAAGCAAAAAAGGAAGGCTTTAAGCACATGAAAATAAAAGTAGGGTCAGACTTAAAGGATGATATCCGTAGGGCTACAATTATTCGAGAAGAAATAGGAACGGATCTTAAATTGATGATGGATGCCAACCAGAAATGGGATGTAGATGAGGCTATAATGAATATGAAAGAGTTAAGTCAATTTGATCCATGGTGGATAGAGGAACCTACAAGTCCCGATGATATTTTGGGTCATGCAAAAATAGCTAAAGCAGTTGCTCCAATTAAAGTAGCAACGGGGGAACATTGTCAAAACAGAGTAATGTTTAAGCAATTAATGCAAGCGAAGGCTATAGAAATATGTCAAATAGATAGTTGTAGGGTCGGTGGCGTAAATGAAATACTAGCTATATTATTAATGGCAGCTAAATATAATATACCCGTATGTCCGCATGCAGGTGGTGTAGGTTTGTGCGAGTATGTACAACACCTTTCTATGATAGATTATATAGCGATAAGTGGTTCCAAAGAAGGTAGAATTATAGAATTTGTAGATCATTTGCATGAACATTTTTTGGATCCTGTAGTTTTAAAAAATGGAGCATATATGCCTCCTGAAGCGCCAGGGTATAGTATTACTATGAAACAAGATTCTTTAGAAGAATATGGTTTTCCTAATGGCATTGTATGGCAGACAGAACAGAGGGGTAAATCTTAAATAGAGAAGCAATGAAGAGAGTTTTTGCATTATTATTCGGAATTTTCGTATTTCAATTAGCCGTTTCGCAAAAAAAATACGAGCCATCTAAAGAGAATATAGGGGCTCGAGCATGGTTTCAAGATGCAAAATATGGAATGTTTATCCATTGGGGAGTATATAGTCTTTTGGGGGATGGTGAATGGGTAATGCAAAATCAAGACATTCCTGTAGATAGGTATGAGCTGTTACCTTCTTTTTTTAACCCTATTAATTTTGATGCTAAAGAAATTGTTGGGCTCGCCAAGGAAGCAGGCATGAAGTATATTGCTATAACAACCAAACACCATGATGGTTTTGCTATGTACGATTCCAAAATTTCTAACTATAATATAGTATCTGCGACACCCTACGGGAAAGATATTTTTAGGATGTTAGAGCAAGAATGTAAAAAACAGGGCATTAAACTATTTGCTTATTACTCCCAGTTAGATTGGCACCATCCAGATTATTACCCTAGAGGATGGACAGGTAGAAAAACAGCACGACCAGAATTCGGCGATTGGAGTAAATATTTGGATTACCAAGATGCACAAATAAAAGAATTGGCAGAGAATTATGATATAGCAGGTTTTTGGTTCGATGGCTGGTGGGATCAAGCGCCAGATAAAGAGGATTGGCACAAAGCAGTAGAGTATAGAATTAAAGGAGCGGAATGGAATTTAGAAAAGACCTATAGAATGATACATGAAGTAAACCCTGCATTGTTAATAGGTAACAATCATCATGAGCTTCCTTTTGATGGGGAAGATTTTCAGATGTTCGAGAAAGACCTTCCAGGTAAAAACACATCTGGTTTTGGAGGTGCCGACATAGGGCGCCTTCCAATAGAGACTTGTGAAACCATTAATCATTCTTGGGGTTTTAATTTGCAGGATGGGAAACATAAATCAGTGAAAAATCTTGTGCAATATTTGGTGAGAGCTTCAGGAAATAATGCTAATTTTCTTTTAAATATTGGTCCAATGCCCAATGGCGAGATTCAAAAAGAGCATAAGGATAGATTAAGAAAGATGGGAGAATGGATAAAAAACAACGGAGAGACTATTTATGGAACAAGGCAAGGGAGTATATCATTCCAAGAGAAGATAGTTTCTACAATAAAGGGAAATAAGATATATGTACACATTTTGGAGTTGAATAGAAATGAAGTAATAGTTTCGGATTTTCATCAAAAAATAAAAAAGGTTATTTTTTTTAAGGATAAAACACCAGTTAAGTACAAGTTAAAAAAAGGAGAGTTAAAATTTAAAGTACCCGAGAATAAAAAAGACCATTTAGATACTATAATAGAAATAACATTAAGATAATAAATATATGTCACTATTCAGTTTAAAACAAAAAACGGCCATAATTACAGGAGGAGCCAGTGGAATAGGTAAAGCCATAGCAAGGAGGTTTGCAGACCAGGGAGCTTATGTGCATATTTTGGAATTTAATGAAGAAACCGGAAATCAAACTATAGAAGAGATTTTAAAAGAAGGAGGAAAAGCTTATTTTCATCCATGTGATGTTTCTAATCAAGAGCAAGTTAAGAACATTGTGGCGGGAATATCAAAAAATCAGCAAATAGATATTTTGGTAAATAATGCAGGAGTAGCTCATGTGGGTAATGTAGAAAACACGAGCGAAGAAGATATGGATAGAATCTATAGAGTAAATATAAAAGGGGTATACAATTGTATACATGCGGTTGTGCCTTATATGAAAATACATGGAGGGGTAATACTTAATATGGCATCTATAGCCTCTTCTGTAGGTATTTCTGATCGTTTTGCTTATTCCATGTCTAAAGGGGCGGCACTTACCATGACATATTCGGTTGCAAAAGATTATGTGGCTCATGGAATACGTTGTAATTCTATTTCTCCGGCACGAGTACATACTCCATTTGTAGACGGTTTTATCGAAAAAAATTATCCAGGAAAAGAAGCCGAAATGTTTGATAAACTATCAAAAACACAGCCTATAGGAAGAATGGGGAGACCAGAAGAAATTGCCAACCTGGCATTATATTTATGTTCAGATGAAGCGTCGTTTATTACGGGAACCGATTTTCCTATAGACGGAGGTTTTATAAAATTAAATGGAGGATAAAAATGGAAGTTTGTCCAAAACAAAAAATGCCATTACATTAAGCCCAGAGATATAAAATAAAAAGAAAATGAAATTAATACGATTTGGTGAGGTAGGAAAGGAAAAGTCAGGAGTTCAACTTATAGATGGTAAACGTTTGGATGTTTCTGCTTTTGGGAAAGATTACAATGAACAATTTTTTGAATCCAACGGTATTGAAAAATTACAAAAATGGTTAGAAGAAAATATTTCTAGCTGCCCTGTAATAAATAGTGAAATACGTTTAGGGCCGCCAATATGCAGACCTTCTAAAATAATTTGTGTAGGTCTTAATTATGCTAAGCATGCCGAAGAAAGCGGTATGGAAACTCCTAAAGAGCCAGTACTTTTTTTTAAAGCAACTTCAGCTATTGTAGGACCTAATGATGATTTAATTATTCCTAAAGGGAGTAAGAAAACCGATTGGGAAGTAGAACTAGCATTTGTTGTGGGAAAAAGAGCGTCTTATGTTTCAGAGGATAAGGCTATGGATTATGTCGTTGGTTATATGTTGCATAATGATTATAGTGAAAGAGAATATCAGTTAGAAAGAGAGGGGCAATGGGTAAAAGGGAAGAGCTGCGATACTTTTGCGCCTCTTGGTCCCTATTTGGCAACAAAAGATGAAATAAAAGACCCAGATAACCTTAATCTATGGTTAAAACTCAACGGTGAGTTAATGCAAAATAGCAATACCTCCGATTTTGTATTTAATATTCCAAAGTTAGTAAGCTATATAAGTGAATTTATGACCTTATTACCTGGGGATATTATTTCTACAGGAACCCCTTTTGGAGTAGGGTTGGGGTTAGATCCGCAACGCTATTTAAAACCAGGAGATGTTGTTGAATTAGGAGTAGATGGGCTAGGTAGCTCAATACAACACGTGAAACCGTACTAAGAAAATGATAATTGACAGCCATCAACATTTTTGGAAGTATAACCCTATAAGAGATAGTTGGATCGATGGATCGATGGAAATCCTTAAGAAAGATTTTCTACCCTATGATTTGGCGCCCATCTTAAAGGATAATTATGTAGATGGCTGTATTGCTGTGCAAGCAGACCAATCCGAAGAGGAAACTAAATTTTTATTAAAATGTGCTAAAGAAAATCCTTTTATTAAAGGTGTTGTGGGATGGGTAGATTTACAAGCGGATAATGTACAAGAAAGGCTAGCCTATTTTTCTAAGGATATACTTTTTAAGGGAGTAAGGCATATTATACAGGCAGAATCAGACGAATATTTTATGCTGCGTCCCAGTTTTCAAAATGGTATAAGCAAGTTAGAAAAATTTGATTTAACGTATGATGTTTTAATTCATCAAAATCAACTACCAGGATTGGTAGAACTAGTAAAAAGATTCCCTAACCAAAGATTTGTATTGGATCATATGGCAAAACCATCTGTTTCTGAAGAGTTAAATGCAGCATGGGTTCATAATATTCAAAATTTAGCAAAACATAAAAATGTTTACTGCAAGTTATCGGGAATAATAACAGAAGCTAAAAACTACGCATGGGAAAGGGAAAAAATAATCCCATTTATAGATATAGTTGTAAATGCCTTTGGAACAAATAGGCTCATGTATGGCTCCGATTGGCCTGTATGCTTATTAGCGGCCCAATACGGAAAAGTTATGGATGTTTTTACAGACTATTTTATAGGATATAAAAAAGGACAGTTAAATAAAGTAATGGGAAATAATGCAGCTAAGTTTTATAGAATTAAACAATAAAAAAGGCCAATTGTTTTGCATATGTTTTTAGATGAATAAAAATCAATAATATTTCTTTTTCTAGGTATTAAAATTAAAAAAAAATGAAGTTAAAAAAATTACTTGTTCCTATTCTCTTACTTGTGAGCGTTGTCGTGTTCCCTCAGAAAAATGATTCTATAAAGGTGCAGCAAGAAAAAATGCAATGGTTTAAAGACGCCAAATTAGGAATTTTTATTCATTGGGGCTTATATTCTGTAAATGGTATAGATGAATCATGGTCTTTTTATAATGGATACATTTCTCACAAAGATTATTTAAAACAGACGAAAGGATTCACCGCAAAAAAGTATAACCCCGAAGTCTGGGCGAGCCTTATAAAACAGAGTGGAGCCAAATATGCTGTAATGACATCAAAGCATCACGAAGGTTTTGCATTATGGAAAACCCAATACGGAAATTTTAATGCTGTTGAAAGTTCATCGGCTAAACAAGATGTACTAAGCCCTTTTGTTACAGCCCTTAGAAAAAACAACCTGAAAGTAGGAATTTATTATTCGTTGCCCGATTGGTCATATCCCGATTATACGAACTTCACAAGAGATTCTATGCGGTATAAAGCAGTTGAATATCCTAAACGTTGGAACAAGTTCCTAAATTACTACCAAGGGCAATTAAAAGAGTTGTCTAATAAATATAATCCAGATTTATATTGGTTTGATGGCGATTGGGAACACACTGCAGGAGAATGGCAGGCATCTAAAGTAAGGCAAATGTTGCTCGATAAAAACCCTAATACCATTCTAAACTCCAGGTTAAATGAATACGGTGATTATGAAACGCCCGAACAGGGGATGCCAATTACAAGACCAAAAAGTAATTATTGGGAATTATGCATGACCATGAACAATTCTTGGGGCTTTCAGAAGAATGACCATGATTATAAGACAACAGATCAGATTATCGGAATTTTTGCAGATGTAATTGGTAATGGGGGTAATTTGTTGCTTGATATTGGACCTAAAGCCGATGGAACGATTCCTGATGAACAGGTTCATATTTTAGAAGGACTAGGAAA
>NZ_JADGES010000082.1 GCF_016744255.1 Maribacter sp. | reverse complement strand
AAAAATGTTCCTGTCTTGGCAGAACTTCCTAAACTTGGTAAAAAAGATACCTTTTTGGTTACCAATGATGATAGGTCGGTATTGAGCGAATCTTTGCGAATATTGAGAACCAATTTAGATTATCTTATTAAATCTAAAAAGGGAGGAAAAAACAATGTAATTTTTGTTACGTCTAGTGTTCCAGGAGAAGGAAAAACTTTCCTTTCTTCTAACCTAACCATGATTTTCGCGAATACTAATAAAAAAGTTCTATTGATAGGAGCAGATATTAGAAACCCTAAGTTGTATACCTTTTTTAGCAATACAAAAGACGTAGATAAACTAGGTAAACCTAGTAGAAATAAAGATGCGGGTTTAACCGAGTTTTTATATGACGACACTTTATCTTCTAAAGATATTATTAATCCAATGTTGGTGCATACGAATACTATTGATGTAATATATTCAGGTAAAATACCACCAAACCCTGCAGAGTTATTAATGAGTGATAGAATGAAGGATCTAATAGCAGAAGCTTCTTTAAAATATGATTATGTTATAGTAGATACCGCACCATTAATGGTGGTAACAGATACATTGTTACTTACGGATTATGCGGATCATATAATATACGTAACAAGAGCAGGTGTTACAGAAACAAAAGTTCTTGAATTTCCATTAAAACTTAAAGCAGAAGGTAAATTAAACGGATTGTCTTTTGTCGTTAATGATGTAAAGGAATCTAACCTTGGCTATGGAGGAAAATATGGTTATGGCTACGGGAAGACCGTTAAAAAATGGTGGAAATTTTAGAGAATTTCACCGTATATAAAAAAGCAAAAGGCCTATATCATTAATATATAGGCCTTTTGCTTTTTTATATTATGTACATTTAATAAAAACTCTGTATAGTCCTCTCTATTAAAGGTAAAATTTTGTCTAGTTGCTTTTTTGTAACTTTTATTTCTTTTAAACTATTCAATTGGCGCATATTATGAACATCGGATCCTACAAAATCTAATAACCCTTCATTTAATAATTTGTTAGCTGTTTGCTGAACATCCTTACCATAGTAGTCACTTAGCGAAAGTAAATTAAGTTGAAACATAATACCTTGCTTTTTATATTTCTCATACTTTCTAAATTTAGAATGTAAATAGACGTAACGCTCTGGGTGGGCAAGAATTGGAAAAAAGCGTTTTTCAGCAATTTTTTGTATGGCATTATCAAAATTGATGGAGGCTTGTAAATAAGACATTTCTACCAATACATAATTTTTTTGCATTGGCAGTACCTCTCCTTTTTCTAAAAGAACTTCAAAATTAGCATCAATCATATGTTCCGCTGCTGCTGAAACAGTAATGTTATCTAATTTTTCAACTTTAAGTTGTTTGTTTAATTTACTTAAGGACTGGGTTACGGTTTTTAAATTATTTGGATAGTAATTATCCATTATGTGAGGTGTTGCTATAAAATTAGTAACACCAAATTCAGAAAATTCTTTAATAAGTTCAATGGATTCCTCTACCGTTTTTGCACCATCATCAATTCCTGGTAAAATATGATTATGTATATCTATAAAACCATTTAAATGGTCAATTAAAAAGGTTTTCTTCTCGAAAAAGCTAAACATATAATCTTATTGTCTTGTATTTATACTATGTAACGGATGCATTAAAAAGATATTACAACTTATATCTTTTTTACATACTTAGTAATAATTACTATTTGTATACCATCTACTTTTCCTTCTATATGTTCTGCACTTTCATGATCTAATGAAACTCTACGTACTGCGGTTCCTCTTTTTG
The DNA here is from genome assembly GCF_016744255.1 of Maribacter sp. Classification (GTDB taxonomy): domain Bacteria; phylum Bacteroidota; class Bacteroidia; order Flavobacteriales; family Flavobacteriaceae; genus Maribacter_B. The sequence continues at coordinate 14,025 of NZ_JADGES010000082.1, read as the reverse complement.
CAACCATACTAGAGCCCTTCACAGGTAAATCTTTAATTAAAACAACACTATCTCCTGCATTAATTATGACACCATTACTATCTCTATGAATTATTTTATCTTCAGGGTCTTCTCCTTCACCTGTTGCTTGAGCCCATTGCAATTCCTCTTCCTCGAGATACATCATATCTAATAAGTCTTGTGGCCAACCTTCTTTTCTTAATCTAGAAAGCATACGCCAAGCAATAACCTTAACCGCAACTTGTTCACTCCACATACTATCATTTAAACACCTCCAATGATTAGCATCTGTTTTTTCTGGGTTGTCTATTTGGTCTATACAGGTATTGCAAGCATGTATAGCCTCTTTAATGCTTCCAGGAGCCTTAGGGGTAACTTCATATACTTGTAAGTTTTCTATAGCGGTACATAGCTCGCATGAACCACCGGATCTTTTACTTAATTCCCTTTCTGATGACATAGGTGTTTATTTAGACTGCAAAAATGCATATATTTTAAGAAACAAGAGCTTTATTAGTTGAAAAAGTAAATAAACAATTATAAAAAAGAGGACTACATTTTTAGTTTAATTTGAGAAAGATTGTTTATAAATTTTAAAATGAATTGTAAAAGTTATATCCTAAGATTTTATTTTTGGTCGCTGTAAAAAATAATAATGAAGATATTAGAAATAGGAGATAAGGTTTATAATGTAAAGCGCAATGGTTTTGAAGATTTAGCTAGATATACTTTTTCTGTAGTAGTAAAAACAACTAAGACATTGGCTATTTTAAAAAATGGAGTACGTTTAAAAAATGACCCAAAAATTTCTTACATCATGGAAGATGTTGGTTATTCTGTTTATAGAGATTATGCAACACATTGGCACTTAGTATCTTTAAATGCGATAAGGCAAGCACAAATAGAAAATGAAAAAATAAAAGCGGTAGATTGGTTTCAGGATAAAATTTTCACTCTTAAAGAGAAAGAGATGATATATAAACAATTTGCAGAGGCAGACGTAATTAAAAACAGGTGATTTTTTATAAGGGACTAATTTTTAAAGTTTAATTATTTTTTACCTGAAATAAATCCGTCAAGCGAACAAGCTACATAATAGATTACCTTCATCATTACTTTACTTTTCATCTAATATTTTAATATCCTGAATTAATCGTTTTATTTCTTCGTCTTTTGTGCCATCATATACACCGCGAATCTGCTTTTTTCTATCCACTAGAACAAAATTTGGGGTGTGTATAAAGTCTTGTAACCCACCATCTCCTTGTTCTACAACTGCGAAATAACTTTTTCTGGCTAAGTTGTAAATATGTTTTTTGTTTCCCGTGGTAATATTCCATTTCGTATCAATTACACCATGTTTTATGGCATATTCTTTAAGAATGGGAATACTATCTAATTCAGGAGTTACGGATAAAGATAAAAACATAACACCATCATTATTCAGAAATTTTTTTTGAATTTTCTCCATATTATTAGACATAACTGGACAGATACTCGGGCAGCGCGTAAAGAAAAAATCGGTCACATAGATTTTATTCTTATAATTATCCTGAGTTATTTTTTTACCATTTTGATTTATCAATTCAAAGTTAGAAACAACATGGTCTTCCATTCTCTGAACAGATATATCCACCAATTCTGGATTAAAATCGGAAGGGTTGAAAATGGGCAATTCTTTTTTTGAAGCTCGATCGCAGGATAAGATATAATTTACAAAAAGAAGCATTAGAAAATAGGATTTAATCCGTTTCATAGTACATAGTATTTTTTAACAACCTCTTTGCTTATTTAACTTTATAGTTTTTTTATAAATAGCTTAGCCACCATTTATTTTTATTTCTTTGTTTGTAAATCATATATTTTTTACAAAATGGATATAATAGTAATATAACGCTAATCCAAACGCAATAGACGATAAATAAAGAATAACCGTAAGATTCTAAATCATGACTCATAAAATTTTCAGCAGTCAAAATCATAGAATGCCAATTACCACCAAAAATTAAGATTCCTAATATTGCAAGAATATGAATAACCAACATATGCAAGAAATAATAATATAATGGCACACGGCCAAACACTAAAAAGAACTTTGTTAGTTTATTATTACTATTTTCTGCAACATATAAGAACAATATTGCGGGGCCCATGGTTATACACAAAAACAATAGAGATGGCGGGTATTTGGTAACATTAAAAAAGGATAAAAATGTTTTTGTATTTGTGGATTGTATATTCCAGGGAACCAAATCACCATATATATTTATACCTCTTAAAATAAAAAAGGAGATAAGTGCCCCAAGACCTATCTTTAGAAGCCATTTTTTTCTAATAGTAGCATCATAATCTTTTTGATAAAAAGCACCAAACAAATAGCCAAGAGCCATTAGGCCAATCCAAGGAAGTAAAGGGTACATAAAATATACCATAGCATTTGGATTAAAAACGACCGCTTGGTTTTGATGTAATATATACCAAACCATAGATTGTAGACTTTGTCCTTCTAACATAATAGAATCTAATAGATTGTGCCCTGCAATTAAAATTGCACCAATTATAAAGATTATTTTTTTAGGTAAAAACATTAAAAACGACAAGCATATCATGCTAAATCCGATGGTCCATATGACTTGAAAAATCACGAAACTATAAGTAATATCAAAAGTCCATATTAGATTATTTACAACTATTTCCAAAAAAATTAACCATACTCCTCTAGTAAACAAGAATTTAAATAACGCCGATTTACTTTTGTTTTTACCAAACAAAAAGGCAGATGTGCCTGCCAAAAAGATAAAAACTGGAGCACAAAAATGGGTGATAAAACGCGTAAAGAATAGGATAGGCGTTGTTGTTTCAAGGTTCGTTGGGTCATTAAAAAAAGATCCGTAATGAAAATAGGCTCTTACGTGATCTAAAGCCATAATGACCATTATAACCCCTCTTAAAACATCTATTGATATTATTCTTTTGGATTTAATCATTGGTTCGTTTGTCTTTATAAAACAGAGGTGCTAATTGCAATATCTGCGTGTTCCCAAGCTTTATCAAACTCTAGTTTAATCGCTTTTGCTTCCTCTAATTTTCCTTGCGCTTTAAGACTGTTATACAATCCTATAAGTGACCATCCATTCTGCCGAAGAATATCTAAATCTTCCTTGAATATTTTTTCTGCCTCCACATATTTTTCTGTTTTCATTAGTATGGCTCCTAAATTTTGTCTTGTTGGTATGTGCCATGCAGCAGGTTCCGTGTAAGCTAACCCGTCTTCATATACAACTGCATTTTTTAAATGGGTAATGGCGGTTTTAGTATCCCCTTTTAATGCAGCCAATTCACCGGCAACTACTTCATAAGCTATGTTAGCAGAGTGGATAGAGGCATTGTTTGCAGTAGCTATCAAATTTTCCAATTCTGGATCTTTTTTTAGCTCTTTTATCGCATCTAATTCCTCTTGCGCTTCTTTTGCATTTCCTTTCCTAATAAAAGCTATACCTCTGGCATAATGTCGAATCAGGTTTATATGTTTTATTTTAGATTTTGGTGCTGGTATAGTCAATATTTCATTCCATTTACCAAATCTAGTATAGGCTAACATCGGGTCGATGCAAAATCTTGTAGAAAAGGCATTTCAAGGAGCTCTCCTACAGGCACTTTTTCTGCTGTTTTTTTAGCAGCGTCTATTGCTATATCACTAGCCCCTAATAAGCTTGCCGAAGACCACAAAAAGTGAATATTATGGGGATAATAGGCTAGGGGATATAAGCCTTGGGAAAAGCATTGGGCTATATAGTCCTCATCAGCCAAAATTGCAGCTTGATTCACTTTAACAGCATCCAAATACCTACCAACTCTTATATAAATATGAGAAGGCATATGCACTATATGTCCCGCTCCAGGCATTAAGGAGGCCAATTGGTCTGCACTAGGAACTCCTAAATCAGGAAAAGGTAATTCTACCATGTGGATGTAGTAATGATGTCCCCCCGGATTCTCAGGTTGAAGTTGCATTGCTTTTTCAAGTGCAATTTTAGCTTCTTTAATATTTGGTGACGGGTTTCCGTCTTTATCCCAATAATTCCAAGGTACCGTGTTCATTACAGATGCAGCATATAAAATTTGGATGTTTGCATCTTTTGGAAATTCTCTTGCTACGCTTGTCATAGCATGCATGTAAGCTATATTTAATAGAGTTACGTCAGCAGATAAATCTTCACTATACCGAGTGGATAAAGCTTTTATTAGCGCTTGCTCTTTAGGAGAAGATTTAGATACTAAGTTTCTAGCCTTAATCATGGCTTCATTGATTTTGTTCTTGCGAGCATCATCGGGCAATGGATCATTAATATTTGGTCCCAATGCAAATGCTTGGCCCCAATATGCCATTGCAGAAGTGGGATCCAATCGTGCAGCTTCCATAAAAGAACGATGCCCTTCGGCATGATTAAAGGCATAGGACAATTTTACACCTTGGTCAAAAAAGGCTTGTGCTTTTTCATTTTTTGTAGAGATGGAAAAATGAAGATTTCCTAGATTACTGAAAAGGGGAGATATTTGTTTGGTAGTATCGATCCCTTCTAATAGGAACTTAGTAGGTGTGCATTTAGTGAAATTGAAGGAGGCCTTTTGATAATTTCCAGGCTCATTAAATCTTGAATTTTTATTCAAAAAATGTACTAATACCAATAGAGATAATGTGCCAATAACGATACCTATTTTTATTTTCATAAAGATTGTATTAAAGTTGTTGTATGAATTTTTTAGCTTCTTCTATTTCAAATCTAGTACTATTGGAATTTTTACTGAGTTCAATAAGCTGCTTAAAGTACAGAAAAGCCTTTTTTGTGTTTCCCGATTGTTTTGCGGCTACTGCTGCACCATATATTCCATTAAACCTCAAGGGGTGTTCTTTTAAATTTTCTTCGTAAGCAATGAGTGCTTCTTTAGGTTGTTTTAATTCTAAAAGCATGTCTCCTAGTAATTCTATGGATGGTAGCACATCACCTGGGGTAATAGGGTGTTTACTTGTTTTTTCTTCTAGAGCTACTGCCTCTTGCATTAAAAGAATGCCATTTTTTGTTTTTCCCTTTTTAAAATGCAACCATGCTTGTGCTGTTTTAATCTGAATTTCAATTTGGGAAACCTGAATAGACTTGGTGCGGTCGTTTTGTGCCACTAAGTTTTGATGTAATTTTTTCAAGGTTTCAATTTCCTGTTCTACCGAAATAAAATCTTTTAAATGCACAGACCCCATCGCTCTAGCAAAGTGGTGTATTGCTTTTTGCCAAGGAAATTGTTCCCAATTCAACTCTATTTCTTGTACTTCTAAATTTGCCGCTCGTTCCCAATTTTTATTCTCAAGAGCCAACCTTGCAGGTATAGCGGTTACCGGATAAATGGCCGCTGTAATATTAGTAGGATAAAAAGTTTTTAGCTCTTTTATTTGCTCATACTGTTTTTCTGCCTTAGAGTTATCTCCTTTTTGAAGATAGGCATACACCAAATAATCTGTAGCGTGCAGTTCTTCAAAATAAGCCCCGTTTAATGCTGCTGCTTGGGTATAACACCTAGAACTTTCAGCGGATAGTAGGTTCGATTGGATGGATTCCTCCCAGATACCCAAGCGTGTAAAAATATGCGATGGCATGTGCTGTGCATGGGAAGATGAAGGTGCTATTTTTGCATATTTTCGGGCTGTTTCTAAGCCTTTAGATGCTAAAACTGGGTTGTCGTAATTATGAATAATATAATGGGCAATACCTGGATGATTAGGATTAGAGGCTAAAAGAGATTCCAGGATTCTTCCAGCTTTTTGCTCGTTTTGATACTCTTTTCCTACCCTATCTCTGGTAGAATATAAAGCCAAGGTGTAAAAAATTGCAGCTTCTACATCTTCTGGGTATTTAAGATATATTTCTTCCATCTTTTTTTCGAATCGTAGTGCTCTAGACTTATGATCAACGTTTTCCCAATCCGTATAAAAAGCATCAATAGCATAAATATAATCTCGTTGTTTTTCATCCATTGCTAATTCTTTTGCAACGGCCATTACTTTTGCTCCTTTCATTAAATCCTTCTTTGTTGGCGGAAACCAAGCGGCATGATATATGCTCATTGCTATTCCCCAATACGCCATGGGGCAATTTGGGTCGGCATCAATTACTTTTACAAATGCTTTTTCAGCTTCAGAATATTGAAAGGAGTGTAATAATGCCACAGCTAAGTCAAATGCCTCCCTAGTTTCATAGTTACAGGAGAGGGAGAAATTTAGTTCTCCAAATTGACCATTACCACATAGTAAAAGATTTCCTCTTAATAAATCGATTGATGCTAATGTGGCATTCGATTTTGAGGTCTTGTTTTTACATCCTGAAAGAAATAGAGTGCATATAAAAAGAGAATAGATAATTTTAAGTTTCATGCTGTTGGTTTTAAATAATAATATAGCTTGGTATAAAGAGAATATGAAAATGATTGAATTTTACTCGATAACCGAGATTTTAAGGTTGCTTTCCTACGAATGCCTCGTGGGCTTGCCTCGAGGTAGTTTACTAAGGAGTGATCTGTTAAAGTATTTATTATTAATTGATTACATGGATTTTTTTTGTTTTTTTAATGAAATAATATTCTTTTATAAATTCTCCCAGTGAATCTTTTGCAGTTTTTTTAAGTATTATTAGAAATGCATAATAAGTTATTCAATACCTAGTTTTTAGAATTAAGATTTCTACTATATACTAATGCCTATCTAAATAAGCTCGACCACTAGGGAAAATTGCGAGTCTAAATAATTCTATTGTTATACAATAATAGTTAAATGATTAAGGATGGTCTTTTACTATTCTTGCAATAGTTAGCAGTATTTGTGAATAAGCTTATTTAATAATGGTTTAGCAATATCTATTTGCCTTAGTACCCCAGCAGGTTAGTACCTGCCAGAGGAATAGACCAGGGATATACTACCTGTACTTTTTCTGTTTCTCAGGAGTTTTAATTCCCGATGAATATGTATTGATACAATATGGCGGCAATTTATTCGATGCTATTAAGATATTTAGTAACGGCATCATAATCCTTAATATCTACACCAGCTGCAACCATTTTGGCAAGTGTATTTTTGCGAAAGTTTGATGGTGTATTCGCATTTTTACCATTTCCACTTTTTACGATTACATTACTAGGTTCAATAACAATTACCTTAGCTAAGGTAATGTCTGGTGGGTTGGCTGTGAATCTACCATCCGGATCAAAAGCGGTGATAGTATATTTTTCAACCTCGTATATACCACGGAAATAACCAAATGCACTATGATTAGCGTCTGAAGAATACCAAAAAGATCCACCTTTTAGAAACGCAAGTATTAGATAATTATCAATTGCATCTTGTGTAATACTAGGAACTGACAATTCCATATTACTAGTAGGGGACCAGCTAGGGTTTGTAAATATTGTAGTTTCAACATTTGCATTTCCATCAGCCCCATTATTTCCGTCAATTCCATTAGTACCATCATTTCCATCCATACCATTAACTCCCATAGTACCAGTTGGACCAACAGGACCTACAGCACCATCTTTAGAGCAAGAGGTAAATGCTAAGTGGAAAATTAGTACTCCGTACGTAAAAAATTTTATTATTATTTTCATATTATTTTTTTAATTAGTTTCCTGTTTTTTAATTACACTCTTCTCCAGCATCGGATAGAATAGTAAGAATACCTCCATTCGATGTTTGTAAATCACAAACTTGTTGTGGTATGTTTAGTATTGGGTTGTTGGTAAGAATTAATTGTTGCAGATTTATAAGTTGTCCTAGATTAGGAGGTAAAGTCGTTATTTGATTATTATTTAGCTCTATAATCCCAAGGGTATTCATATTTCCTAAATTGGATGGAATACTTGTTAGATTGTTATTGTTTGCGAGCAGTACATCCAGTTTTGTCAGTTGCTCAATATTAAGGGGCAATCGCGTAATGTTTTTACCATTTAAATTTATTAAAGTGGGAATTTCATTAGCATTAAAAATAACACCTGGAAAAATATTGACACTCCACCCTAATGTATTACCAGGGTTTGCTGCATGAATTGAGATAAGAGCATCTTTATGAAAGGCATCTTCCAAGGGTACCCCAATGTCATATTTTAAATTCAAGATTGGATTATTCCATATTGCTAATTGAATAATCGATTGTGGCATCGTTGATAAATTATTTTCTTCCAAATTCAAAAATCGTAGGTTGGTAAGAAAACCAAATTCTGGTGGAATAAATATAAGTTGGTTATTGTTTAAATTTAAATTTTTCAATTCGGTTAATAACCCTATTTCTTTAGGAATAGAAGATAATTGGTTCGTTTGTAATTCAAGAACAATTAATTTTGTCAATGATCCAATCTCTGCTGGGAGGAATGTTAATTGATTGTCTTGTAGTTTAAGTGTGGACAACTGTGTCAATAGCCCTATTTCTATAGGAAGAGAGGCCAGTTGATTCTCATTAATAGATAAGATTTTTAACTTGGTTAATTGACCAAGTTCTTTGGGTAAAGAAGTTAGTTGGTTCTTAAATAAAAGTAGTTGTTCCAAATGGATTAATTGGCCAATTTCAGTAGGCACAGATGAAATGAGGTTATTTGAAACAGTTAAGTTTATCAATTGTGTCAATCGACCTATTTCATTGGGCAAAGAGGCGAGTTGATTATTCGCTAAGTATAATTTTTGCAATAGTTGTAATGTAGTTATTTCAACAGGTATAGAAGTAAATTGGTTATTGGATAAGCTTAAAGTTTCTAATTGTGTCAATAAGCCTATTTCTGTAGGCAAAGAGCTAAGTTGGTTACGGCTTAAATAAAGGGCTTTCAACTGTGTCAACATTCCAATTTCACTGAAAAGGGAATTAAATTGGTTAAAGCTTAAATCAAGAGACTTTAAATTGGTCAGAGAGCCTAATTCAGCTGGTACGGAGGAAAGTAGATTGCTTCTTAAATGAAGTTGTTCTAAATTGTTCAATAGACCTATCTCTGCTGGTAATTCAGAAAGCTGATTATCTTGTAAATCAAGATGCTGTAAATTACTTAATTGGCCTATTTCAACGGGTAGCGCAGATACTTTGTTTGCTGATAAATCAAGCTTTTCTAAACTTCTCATCATACCAATTTCAGCAGGTAGAACTGAGATGTTATTGCTGTATATGGATAGCTTCTTCAAATTATTTAACTGTCCAATTTCTGGCGGTAATGAGGTAAGGTCATAATCTTCTATTTCTAATAGTTCAATATTTCCCTCCGCATTTAGAGTTACACCATTTAAATTCCCTAAATTTTCGGTATTCTCTAAATCCCAATTCAAAGTATTTGTTGGGTTACCATCTAAAATGGCCTGTAAAATTTGCCGCTGGCTTAATAATATATGTACGGAAGCGGTATAGGTAACAGTTGTTCCATCATCCGCGGTCACTTTATATTCTATTATTTCCGTAAAGTTTTTTGTTGTATTTGGATCCACAGTTGCCAGTTCTGATGTTTTAATTTCTGGAAATAGTTTTGTAATATCGGTGCCAAATGGCAGATTAGCGGTAATGGTTTTATTTTCTTCATCAATAGTTGCGGCTAAATCTGCACTAATAGGGTTGTTAGATTGAAGAAAGACAAAACTCGTAATCTGTTTAGCACTACTATTGCTTATAATAGTAGCTGTAAATGTTATCGTGGTGCCATCTTCGGCACTGATGATATAGGTAGTAGGGTTGGTAAAATCTTGTGCACCGCTAGGATTGGCACTTGCTTTAGGGGAAATTTCCAATGAAGGCGTTAATGCTGTCACTGGGGTATCGCTAGGTAAGGTCACTGTAATTGTCTTATTTGTTGCATCAATGGTAGCCGCTACATCTGTAGATAAGGCTGAATTGTTTGCAGCTAAAAAGTTAAAACTCAATACTTCTTTTTCTGAGCTTTTTACAATCTCTTCTTTTACTGGTTCATCGTCTTTACTACAACTAGTTAAACCAGACATTAAAAGAAAAAGAATAATAAGGCTAGACTTTATGTTTGCCTTTAAAACGGTATATATTGTTTCCATGATTTTCTATAAATTAATTGGTAACTACAAAAACGGCGCTTGCATAACCATCCTTAGCTAAAGTTGTTCCTGAACCATTTACCCAAATTACAGGAGCCTCGGCCTCGGAACCTACTGCATATATAGTATTGTTTAAAACAAATACGGAATAGGCATCTGCAAAACTAGAACCATCCGTTAAAAGTGTTTCTTCTCCGTTTTTCCAGATTTTAGCAATACTTACACCATCTATGCTTTCACTACCTGCAACATATATATCATTTTCTAAAACAAAAATGGAGTTGGCAGATGAACTATTAACTCCATTAGTTAAATAGGTTTCTTCTCCATTCTGCCAAACTTTAGCAATATTTTTACCTCCAACAAACTCAGAACCTGAAGCATGAATACTTGTTTTTGATACAAATAATGAGTTCACTTCTGCTATACCAATTCCACTATTCTTTAGGTTTGTTTCTATTCCATTTTTCCATAATCTGGGGCTTCTTTTTCCTGCGGAAGAATGATACCCCGAAACATACACATTATTACCATCGACACTTATAGAACTAGCGTAATTGCTATTAGAAAATGTAGTTTCTATTCCGTTTTTCCACATTTTGGCTACATTCTTTTCCCCGTTATACTCAAAGCCAACGACATACACATCATTACCCACAACAAAGACAGAAGTGGCCTCTGCACTATTATTACCATTTGTTAATGGCGTTGCCAAACCATTTTTCCAAACAACAGCCACTTCATTTATACCGTTGTGCTTATATCCTGCTATATAAACATCATTTTCTAAAACAAATAACCCATTAGCTTCGGAATGATTAATGCCATCTGTTAAAGGTATTTCTTTTCCATTTTTCCAAAGTGTTGCATTCTTCTTTTCAGTGGTAAACACGGTTCCCGTAATGTATACGTCTGTAATGACAGAAATTTGTTCTTGTTCTTGTTCTAGCTCTAGTTCGGTGGAATTGTTTTTATTACATGAGACGATTAAGAAAAGAAGGAATAAAAAAAAAGGTCTTATTTTTTTCATAGGTATTATTTTAGACGAATTATCTATTAAAAAGAGGGGAGAATTGCAACTAACTGGTATCCAATTAAAAATATACTCTGTTGATTTTTATAACCAGACAGAGTATATTTTAAAGGGTCTATTCTTTTAACTCAAAATGTTGCATTACTTCTTCGTAAGTCATTTTTCTTAAATCTACCGTGCTATTTTTACCTGCTATATTAGCAGGAGCTACTATTATTTTAAATTGCTCAAAGGTGGTACTCGGTAAGTAAGATGTACCATCAAAATTGAGTAATTTTACGTTCATCTCTTGCGCATTATTTGATCCACCACCTGGGTTAAAGAATCCTGACTTTCCTGTTTGAGATTTTATTATAAAAAGATTATCTATACCTGGAACGGGTTTCCATTGTACCATAGATATAGGTGCATTTCCAGATATGATTACACGTTCTACAGTAGTGCCATAATAGCCTAAAACCAAACTGTTGGACATAACGGTTTGCGTAATGTCCGTCATTTGATAGGTGGTAGATGTGGTAAAGGTTCTAGAATCATATTCAAAAATTCGAACATCGGCATTCCCATCGGTGCCATCAGTACCATCTTGTCCAACAGTACCATCTGTACCATCCGACCCATCAGTTCCATCTATACCATCCGTTCCGTCACTACCTTGCGTGCCTGCTGGCCCAATAGGACCTATTTCGCCATCTTTAGAACAAGAGGTTAATACCAAGGAGAAAATTAGGAATCCGGACATAAAAAAATTCATTGCAGTTTTCATACTATTTGTTTTAAATAATTAGAGTACAATGATATTGTGCTTATAAAAAAATGACGTTCACTATTTTTTCAAAGCCTAGAAGTAATTAGGAGTTGTACTAAAAAAATTTGTACTATTCTTGCAATAAAAAACAGAATAAGTTGTAAGTATCTGTAGGTGAGTTATTTGTGAATTTCACTTGGTGCAAAGCCAAATTCTTCTTTAAAAGCTCTACTAAACCATGAAGGGTCGTTAAAACCTGTCTCATATGCAATTTCTGAGATGGTTTTATCTGTAGTTTCAATGAATTCTTTAGCTTTCTGAAGCCTTACAGAACGAATGAAAATTGCGGTCGATTTACCAGTAATAGCTTTTAATTTTCTGTAGATTTGAGATTCACTTAAATGTAATTTGTTAGCAAGTTCTCCAGAACCAAATGTGGAATTATGAAGATTTTCATTAATGAATTCTATTGCTTTTTTTAGGAATTTGGTTTCTGGATTTTCGCTACGTTTGTTTAGAAATTTATTTAAACCATTTTTTTGAATTTTATTAACCAGTTTTTTTCGGATTAAAACCAGTTGATTTAATCGTATAAATAATTCTTCTTCATTAAAAGGCTTTGCTAGATAGGCATCAGCTCCGTGAGAAAGTCCAGTCAACCGATCTTTTGTTGTTACTTTAGCGGTTAATAGTATAATAGGAATATGATCTGTACGCTCGTCTGATTTTAACGAGGAACATACTTCTAGGCCATTTTTACCTGGCATCATTACATCACTAATAATAATATCTGGTATATTTTCAAAGGCCATTTCTATACCTTCTTTGCCATTATTGGCATGAATAGTTTGGTATTTACCTTGGAGGCAAGTTTTTAAATAGTGAGCAACATCTTCATTATCCTCAATAATGAGAGCTAGGGGTAAATCTTCTATTTCGGAAAGGATTAAGGATTCTTTTGTACTAATTGTGGTTTTTCTGAGTGGAGCTTCGATAGTAATTTTAGCATCTATAGTTTTTGCTGCATTATTAGTTACAGGTATTTGTACTGTAAAAGTACTTCCTACTCCAGGAGTACTATCTACGTCAATAGTTCCATTCATTAATTCTACAAACTCTTTAGCTAAAGATAAACCAATACCAGTACCTTGTTTTTTTTCAAAGGATTTGTTATCTACTTGATAAAAACGGTCGAATAAATGAATAACATCTTCTTTAGCCAAGCCTAAACCATTGTCTTGTACTTTGATGGAAAATAATTCCCTGTTTTTGGAAAGTATCTTGTTAAGATGAACAACTATTTTGCCATGGGCAGGTGTGAACTTCACAGCGTTTGAAAGTAAATTAGATATAATGGAAGCCATCTTATTCACATCAATATCCATTTCTAAAGCATTAATCTCAGAGTAAACGGTGAGGTTTATTTTTTTTGACTCTGCTAAGGAATGAAAACTTTCACTTAAGTACTTTACAAAAGGAATAGCATCCGTTTGCACCAAATTTAAAGCCATGGAGCCGCTCTCTACCTTTGCTAAATCTAGCATTTCATTAACAAGATGCAATAGGTTTTTGCCATTGCGATGAATCATTTCTAAAGATTTTTCTGCTCCCTCAAAACTTTTATCTTTAAGATTAGATTTTAATGTATCTGCCATACCCAGAATAACAGTAAGTGGTGTCCTAAATTCGTGTGTGATGTTTGAGTATAAGCGTGTTTTGGAATCATTCAACTGCACCATTTGCTCTGTTTGGTGGTTTAAAAGTTCATTTTTATGCTGTATCTCTGTAGTACGTTCATAAATAAGGTTTTCTAAATTTTCGTTTTTCTTATGTAATTCTCTAGAGCGCCATTGCATAATTAAGGATATAAATGTAATAGCTCCTAACCCGTATATAATATAAGCCCACCAGGATCTATACCAAGGGGCTAAAACGGTAAAGGAGTAATAATCCTCATTACCAATATGATTAAAAACATTTTTGGACCTAACTTTAAAAGTATAATCTCCTTCGGTTAGATTAGTATACTCTTTTTTGGTTTCAGAAGTCCAAGAAGACCAGTCTTCATCAAAACCATCCAATAGATATTGGAATTGGTTTTTAGATTCGTTGTCAAAACTCGTAGCTGCATATTCAAATCGGATGGTATTTTCTTGAAATGGAATGGAT
>NZ_JADGES010000167.1 GCF_016744255.1 Maribacter sp. | reverse complement strand
CCTCTGTTTAAATATGGCTTTTTCTGAAAAGAAAGTTTCTTCTACTTCAAAAACTTCACTGTATTCTGCATGTGTTTCACTTTCTTCTGTTTTTCCTAGCAATTGGTAATCCTCACCAACATTCACAAAGGTAAATTCGGTTGCCAAAGACCCTCCATCTGCAGTATGCTGGGAATACAAATGCCAATCTGGCGCCAATTTCCCAACAAGCACTAACTCATAATCTGTCTCCGAAATCTTACGCACTTCTTGCGACCAAACAACAGGGTTATCCTCATCTTGTGCTACAGTGAAAAAACTAATAAAAAAGGCAAAAAATATTGGTATTAAATACTTCATACTACTACATCGAATTTTAAAATATTTTTGGTTTCTGAATTTACCTTAAAACGGTTATCCGCTCGTTTACCTATAACCCAAACTATTTGGTTCTCACTACAAAGCAACCATTGCTTCTCTTTAGACAAAACATCTATCTTTTCGTCTTTAAAAAATTTGGCTAACTTTTTCTTTCCGTGCATGCCAAAAGGATAAAAGTAGTCGCCTTTTTTCCATTTCCTTATCGTTAAAGGATACTTTAACTTTTCCTTATCCACATAAAGCGTATGTAAAGAAGCCTTAGTTAATGCAACTACCGCCTCGATTTTTATAGAGATAGGTTCTTTTATAAACGAAGTATCTTCTAAAATATTAAATGTCTCCTGCAAAACTTTCTGCAAAGGAGCTAGTAGCAAATAAGCCCTATCCTTGAGTAAACGATGCGAGTCCGAATGAATTTCCTTCCCAGACATAGCGGTAAGTAAATCTGCTACATTCTCCCATTCCGTAAATCCATACGATTTAAAAAGACCGTGAATGTAGCCTTTTAAAGGCTGCAGGCTCTGTAGTTTTTCTATGGATATTTTAATAGCACCTCTTTCTGGAACGAATAAATTTTCTTTAACACTTTCAATAGTATTTTGAGCAATTGCAGCGGTTTGCTCCAAATACTGTTGTGTCTTAATAAAATTATCTAAAAAAGAAGGGTGTAATTCTTTTAAAAGCGGCACTATTTGGTGCCTTATTTTATTTCTTAAATATTTGGTATCCTCATTACTTTGGTCTTCTCGCCATTCTAATTTATGGGTCTGAGAAAAAATCATAATCTGCTCTTGAGAAAATTTTAATAAAGGTCTTTTTATGTTGGATGTATTCGATGGAATCCCCTTTAAACCATCAATACCAGTTCCCCGAGAAAGGTTAATAATAAAGGTTTCTAAATCGTCATCTGCATGATGTGCCGTTACTAAATACTTTATGGTATTTTCTTCTTGAATTTTAGCAAACCATTCGTAACGAAGTTCTCTTGCTGCTATTTGAACCGACACTTTATTTAAACCCACATAACCAATTGTATCAAAATTAGTTATATGTATTTTTTTATTTAACTCATTTGCAAGATCTTGTACAAACTCAGCATCCTTGCTACTCTCTTCTGCTCGTAAATTAAAATTACAATGTGCTAGCTCAAAATCTAGGTTTGTATTGGCACATAAATGAGCCAAAACAATACTGTCTATTCCTCCACTACACGCTAGTAGAAATTTAGACGTTTTTAATTCTGGAAACTTATTTTCTATATGTTTATAAAACATCTCTTGCACCATACAAAGGTACTTAAAGTATAGACTTTAACCAATGCCTTATCTACTTTCTAAAACTTGGCGCATAGCCTTTGCTTTTATTAAACATTCTTCATACTCCTTTTCTGGAATTGCTTTAGCGGTTATTGCTCCTCCAACAGCATAAGAAACGTACTTTTCTGTGGCATTGAATAGAATACTACGTATAATAACATTAAAATCGAAGTCTTGCTCTGGTGTTATATACCCAACAGCGCCACTATAAAGACCCCTTTTAAAAGATTCTAATTCCTCTATTATTTCCATAGCGGAGACTTTAGGTGCTCCTGTCATACTTCCCATTGGAAAAGTTTCTTTTAACACCTCAACGACATTCTTTTCTGAAGAAATTTCCGCTGTTACCGTAGATACCATCTGGTGTACCTGCTCAAAAGAATACACTTTACAGAGCTCTTCTACTTTTACAGAACCTTTGGTAGCGCTTTTGGATAAATCATTACGCACCAAGTCTACAATCATAATATTCTCGGCTCTTTCTTTTTCGTCTTGCGATAAATGATCTTTTAATTCTTTGTCTTCCGCTGCATTCTTAGACCGTTTTGCCGTTCCTTTAATAGGCTGAGAAAGAAGAGTATTCCCTGTTTTTTTTAAATATCGTTCCGGAGAAGCGGATAACACATACTTATCTTGTACTTTCAAAAAAGTTGCAAAAGGCGCTTCTGAAATAGCATTAAGCTTATTAAACACTTTTAGCGGTTTTATCTCCGTATTCTCTGCATAAAATTCTTGGCAAAAATTAGCCTCGTAAATATCGCCTCGCTGAATATAAGCGAGCATTTTATTTACTTTTCTAAAATACTCATCCTTAAAAATTCGCATTTTTATTTTAATATCCTGCGAAACTTCGTTCTTATCTTCTTCTAATACCAAAGAGGAAATAGCTGTAAAATCTTTCTCTATTTCATCATCCACCATATTTAGGTAAATGAATTCTGCGGTGCCCCCTACTATTTTAATAATTTTTTTAGGCTGATAAAAATAGAGTTCTGGGAAATGTAAATTATCCAAATTAGAAGAAGAAAGATGTTCTACATCATTCTTTAAATCATAGGACACATACCCAAACAACCAATCTTTGGTGGTATTTTGATATTCTTTAAAATCATGAAAAGCATTCTTTGCATCGGTTACAAAAGCAGTTAAGCCATCTACTGCTAAAAGCGCATCAAAAGAACTGTATTTAGAAGTATGGTTGTTACTATCTAACCATGTAACCTCATCGAACTGCTGTGACCATTGTAATGCAGCCTTTTTAAATTGGGTAATATTAGCGATAGAATACGCTATGGTTTTTCTCAAATTTTAAGCTATTTTATCTATAAATTGATTTAGTGCCTCTTGGTGTGTTTTTGCTAATTCTTTATTTACAATTCCTTCTACCTCCTTAAAATTAGTATGGAACTCTGGTAAAGAAAAAGTAGAAACAACAGCAGCACCCATTCTAGGTAACATTCCTTCTATAACTGCCAATGCGCCAATGCCTGCTCTTTTTCCTGGCGATGTAGACATTAATAATACTTTTTTACCTTCAAAACAATTACGATCCAACCTAGAAAGCCAATCTAATACATTCTTAAAATATGCTGATGGATTACCATTATGTTCATTTACGGAGATAATAACACCGTCCGATTTCTGTATATCATCCTTAAACTCCACCAAAGAATTAGAGTAGCCATTCTCTTTTTCAT
>NZ_JADGES010000081.1 GCF_016744255.1 Maribacter sp. | reverse complement strand
TTAAGATAAAATTTAACATCCTAATAACATCCTAATAACATCCTAATAACATCCTAATAACATACCAATGAACAAAACATTAGTAATCGGAGCTTCTTTAAATCCTAATCGCTATAGTAATATAGCAATACATCGTTTAGTAAAAAGCGGCATCACAACGGAGGCCTACGGTTTAAAACTTGGGACTGTTTCTGGGGTTCAAATAAAGAGCAAATTTATTCATTTTCAAAATATTAGCACTATAACTTTGTATTTAAATCCAAAACGGCAAGAAGCGTACTACAATAATATAGTGGAATTACGTCCAGAACGTGTAATTTTTAATCCAGGAACTGAAAATCCCGAGTTTTATACTATTTTGAAGAGTAAAGGAATTAAGGTAGAATTGGCTTGCACTTTGGTGCTTTTGGCAACAAACCAGTATTAAACTTCTTTTATTCTTATAAACCATAGCCCTATAAAAGTTAAAAGACCATTTATAGGTAAAAGTTCGTAACCCACTTTGTAGCCTCCTAAAATTTCAGGAGGGATACTAGCAAACACATATATTAGAACAACCGATATTGCAGCAACAACCCAAGTATATTTATCTTTAATTTTATGTTTTGTAAAAATACCAAAGGTAAATAAACCCAATAGTGGTCCGTAAGTGTATGTTGCAACTTGTAAAAGACCATCAATAACATTGGTGTCTAAAACATACTTAAAGGCAATTACAACAATAATGAGCAAGATGCTCATACCAATATGTACTAATTTTCTTGTTTTTTTCTGATGGTTATCTTCTTTTTTTTCAATTCCTAAAAAATCAATACAAAAGGAAGTGGTCAAGGAAGTTAATGCGCTATCTGCACTACTATAGGCGGCAGCGATAAGCCCTAGCATAAAAGTTATGGCGATAACCGGTCCTAGGTCGCTATTTAAAGCAATTTCGGGGAATAATAAATCGGTTTTAGCTTTGCCGTCTAATAAGGGGATGGCTATATTCATTTTATTAGCATAGATAAATAATAAGGCGCCTAAGAGAAGAAATACAAAGTTCACCACAACCAGCACAAGACCAAAAGAAACTACATTTTTTTGAGCATCTTTTAAAGATTTACAGGTAAGATTTTTTTGCATCATATCTTGGTCTAGTCCTGTCATACAAATAGCAATAAATAGCCCTCCTAAGAATGATTTTATAAAATGATTTTTGCTAAAAAAGTCCTCTGTAAAAATAATCTTGCTGTATTCTGTTAATTCTTCCGAAGCTAAAAATTCGGTAAAACTCCAGTTTAATTTATCATTAATAAAATAGATAGATAGACCAACAGCAACAAGCATAAAAAGTGTTTGTAATGTATCTGTCCAAACAATAGTTTTTATTCCGCCTCTAAAAGTGTACACCCAAATAAGTAAGATAGATAGCGCTACGGTTATTTCAAAACGTACATTTAAATCATCAAAAACAAATTCTTGTAATACTAATGCAACTAAAAATAGACGAAAAGAAGCTCCTAAAACTCTAGATACAAAGAAAGAAATAGCTCCTACTTTATAACTGGTACTCCCGAATCGTTGCTCTAAATATTGATATATGGAGGTTACATTGAGTCTGTAATAAATGGGTAAAAGGATATAAGCAATTACAAAATACCCAACCATATAGCCAAAAACCACTTGCATATAGCTAAATTCTGAAGACGCTACCCAGCCCGGGACAGAAATAAAGGTTACTCCAGAGAGCGAAGCCCCAATCATTCCGAATGCTACCAAGTACCAAGGAGATTGTTTTCCAGCTTTAAAAAAATCTACGTTAGAGTCGTTTTTGCCTGTGAAATAAGAAATGAGAAGTAATAGTAAAAAATAAGCAGCTATTAATAGAAGAATATGCGTTGAGGTCATAGAAATAAATTTCCAATGCAAAGTACAAAAAGTAAAAATAGTATGTAATTTTGTTGGTATGGATTTTTCGTCTAAACTTTTAGAAAATGCAGTGTATGAAATGTCACAGTTACCAGGAATTGGTAAAAGAACAGCATTGCGTTTGGTTTTACATTTGTTAAAGCAATCGGATCAAAGAACCGAGAATTTAGCTACTTCTTTATTAGATTTAAAAGAAAAGGTTCGGTTTTGTGCTAATTGTCATAATATATCGGACACAGAATTATGTGAGATATGTGCTAACTCTAAGAGAGATGCATCTTTAGTTTGTGTGGTAGAAGACATTAGAGATGTAATGGCAATAGAAAATACAGGTCA
The DNA here is from genome assembly GCF_016744255.1 of Maribacter sp. GTDB lineage: Bacteria > Bacteroidota > Bacteroidia > Flavobacteriales > Flavobacteriaceae > Maribacter_B. The sequence continues at coordinate 13,671 of NZ_JADGES010000081.1, read as the reverse complement.
ATTTAGGGGAATGTATCATGTGTTGGGTGGTAAAATATCGCCAATGGAAGGTATTGGTCCTCAGGAATTAACTATAAGCTCTTTGGTTAATAAAGTAAAAAAAGGAGAAATAAAAGAGCTCATTTTTGCGTTAAGTTCAACCATGGAAGGAGATACCACCAATTTTTATATTTATAAACAAATTGAAGATCAAGAGGTTAGTACATCGACTATCGCAAGAGGTATAGCTGTCGGTGATGAATTAGAGTATGCAGATGAGGTTACTCTTGGGAGAAGTATATTAAATAGAATACCTTTTGAAGGGTCTTTGAAGTCTAGTTAAAGGGTGAAAGAGTAGTGAAAATGTAATCTTTAGGTGTTTTTTTTGTTATTTTTACAAAGAATAGACTTAAGTAAGCTTATTAAATAGGAATATGGCAAAATTTGAATTGAAGTTACCAAAAATGGGAGAGAGTGTTGCAGAGGCAACATTGACTACCTGGTTGAAAGAAGTAGGGGATACAATTGAAATGGATGATGCTGTTTTTGAAATAGCTACAGATAAAGTAGATTCCGAAGTCCCTAGTGAGGTAGAAGGTGTTTTGATTGAAAAACTATTTGATGTAGATGATGTTATAAAAGTAGGAGAAACAGTTGCTGTAATTAGCACCGATGGCGAAGATGTTGTGGTGAAAGAGTCGGTTAAAGAAGAAAAAGAAACCGTACAAATACAGGCGTCTGTTCAAGAGTTAGAAGAAACTGTTGTTGTTGCTAAAGAGGCTGTTCGGTCTCCGGTATTGGGAGAAAGTGCAACAAATCGTTTCTATTCTCCATTGGTAAAAAATATAGCAAAACAAGAAAGACTTACTATTGAGGAGTTAGACGCTATTTCTGGTACAGGAAAAGAGGGGAGGGTTTCTAAAAGTGATATTTTAAATTACATAGAGACAAGAAGAACGAATAATGTAGCTCCTAAAGCGAAGGAGAAAGTGCAAGAAACAATTAAAATTTCTGCTCCTGTTGAAACGCCAAATGTGGTTAAATCAGCAGCTGTTAAAGTAGCAAATTCTAGTGGGCATGAGGTTGTAGATATGTCTAGAATGGGCAAATTAATTGCTAAGCATATGGTGGACAGTGTTTCTACTTCTGCTCACGTTCAAAGTTTTATAGAGGTAGATGTTACCAATATTGTAAACTGGCGTAACAAGATGAAAAAAGCCTTTGAGGAGCAAGAAGGTGAAAAATTAACATATACACCGATATTTTTAGAGGCAGTAGCTAAGGCTTTAAGAAAATATCCATTAATGAATATATCTGTTAAGGGAGATACAATTATTAAAAAGAAGAATATTAATATAGGAATGGCGGCAGCTTTGCCTGATGGAAATTTAATTGTTCCGGTAATTAAAAATGCGGACCAGTTAAATTTAGTAGGTATGGCCAAAGTTGTAAATGATTTAGCAACAAGATCAAGAGGCAACGCATTAAAACCAGATGAGATACAAGAAGGGACTTATACCGTTACCAATGTTGGTACTTTTGGTAGTGTTTTTGGAACTCCAATTATTAACCAACCGCAAGTAGGTATCCTAGCTTTAGGGGCTATTCGTAAAATCCCTTCAGTTATAGAAACTGCAGAAGGTGATTTTATAGGTATTCGTAGTAAAATGTTTTTGTCGCATAGTTATGATCATAGGGTAGTTAATGGTGCGCTAGGAAGTATGTTTGTTAAATTTATAGCAGATTATCTAGAAGCTTGGGATATAAGTAGAGAATTCTAAAATTAAATGTTCTTATAGTTTATTTAGACATTATAGTCTCTAAGGGTGTATGTTGTTGCTTTAAAAACGTAGAATTATAAATAATAGGTGTTGTTCCTGTGTTTATATAGAGTTCTGTTATAAAATTGAATTTTACATTTTACTTGAGCATACGAAAAACTATCTTTGTGAAAATTTTAATTAAAGATGGAGTTAAAGCTAACCAGACCAATTTGTTTTTTCGATTTAGAAACAACTGGGATAAATGTTGCAAAAGATAGAGTAGTAGAAATATCTATACTTAAAATATTTCCTAATGGAAATAAGGAGAGTAAAACCTGGCTTGTTAATCCAGAAATGACTATTCCGGATCATGTAATAGAAGTACATGGTATTACCAATGAAAAAGTGGCAAACGAGCCAACATTTAAAGAGCTTTCTAAAGAAATTTATGCTATGATTAAAGATAGCGATTTAGGAGGTTTTAATTCCGATCGTTTTGATATTCCTTTATTAGCAGAAGAATTGTTGCGCTCAGATATCGATTTTGATATGAAAAACAATGTTTCTGTAGATGTACAAACTATTTTTCATAAGATGGAGAAAAGAACATTGGAGGCGGCTTATAAGTTTTATTGTGATAAAGATTTGTCTAATGCGCATAGTGCAGCGGCAGATACCAAAGCAACGTATGAGGTTTTATTATCTCAGTTAGATAGGTACCCTGAGTTAGAAAATAACATTAAAAAACTTTCTGAATTCTCGCAAAGAAAGCAATCTGTAGATTTTGCAGGTTTTATTGCTTTGGATGAGGATGGCGAAGAAATTTTCTCGTTTGGAAAACATAAAGGAAGAAAAGTGCATGATGTCTTGGATAAAGAACCAGGTTATTTCGGTTGGATACTGAATGCGGATTTTCCATTGTACACTAAGAAAGTGTTAACGCAAATAAAATTAAGCAAGCTAAATAATAAGTTAAGCTAGGTAAAATGAAGTATTTAGTATTTCTGTTTTTGATAGCTTTTCAGGCTCAAGGACAAGAAGTTTTGTTTGATGGTCATGTGTATGATAGTAAAACAAAAGAACCTATCCCTTATGTTAATTTAAGTTTCTTAAATACATTAAAAGGTACATCTACGGATGATAATGGTCATTTTTATATAGATGTGCAAAAGTCTTTTTTAGAGAAACAACTTCATATTTCGTCTTTAGGTTATAAGGATACTATCGTTGTAGCTAAGGACATTTACAAAGTAAAACAGTTTCATTTAGTAGAAGAGTCGTTCGAGTTAGATGAGGTTGTTGTTGTGCAATCTCTAGGTAATTCAAATGTATTAAACCCCATAAGTAGTTACAGCCTCACAAGTGGATTCTCATCTTCTTCTACGCCTTGGGTGTTGGCATTATATTTCCCTAATATAGGAGCGCAAAAAAAATTTGCAAGTAAGGTTACCATCTTTTTTCAAAAAGACAAAAATTTTAAACGGCCTGCTTCAAAATTCAGATTGCGTATGTACGGTGTAGATGTAAAAACTAAAAAACCTAATAAAGATATATTAAGAAAAAGTATTGTTTTGGAAACCCAACAAGATAAAGATTATGTGTCTATAGATTTGGAGGCTTTGCATATAAAAATACCTAAAGAAGGGGTTTATGTTGGTTTAGAGTGGTTGTTTGTGCCTTATAATTGGTATGTGGCTACTTTGGTGCATCCGTTAACAAATAAAAAAGTGACGGAAGATCGTTTTGCGCCAACTTTTGGGGGTGTTTACAATAAAAATCAGAATTACAAGGCAATGGTTTATGGAATGGGTGAGTGGACAGATTTTACGGTAAAATCTAAAGATAAAGCTAAGAATTTTATACCAGCAATTAGCCTAAAAGTATCATCTAAGGAATAAATTTTTTAATATGAAAATAATTTGCATTGGCAGAAATTATACAGCGCACATTGAGGAATTGCAAAATGAAAAACCAACGGATCCTGTAGTTTTTATAAAGCCAGATTCAGCAGTTTTGCCAAAAGAGCAAGATTTTTATATCCCAGAATTTTCTGATGATGTACATTACGAGGTAGAGGTTTTAGTAAAGATTAAAAAGGTAGGGAAGCATATTCAAGAAAAGTTTGCGCATAAGTATTATGATGAAATTGGTCTAGGAATAGATTTTACAGCTAGGGATGTGCAGTCTAAATTAAAAGAAAAAGGATTGCCTTGGGAAAAGGCTAAAGGCTTCGATGGGGCTGCAGTAATTGGAGAGTGGTTACCTGTTGCAGATTTTAAGAATTTAAACGATATTAATTTTCAATTAATAAAAAATGAAGAACTAGTGCAAACTGGTAATACAGGTTTAATGCTCTGGAAGATAGATGAGTTAATAGCATATGTTTCTTCCTATTTTACCCTAAAAAAAGGAGATGTCATTTTTACAGGAACACCAGCGGGTGTTGGTAGAATACAATCAAATGATTATCTTACCGGGACATTAGAGGGGAAAAAGCTTTTTTCTTTAAAAATTAAATAATGATATATAGTTTAGATAAAATTAATGAAATGGCAGAAGGAGACGATGAGTTTATCGTTTCTGTAATCTCTGTTTTTTTAGAAGAAGTACCAGCAGATATAGAAGCATTGGGGATAGCTTTAGAAGAAATGAACTATAATCAAGTGTATAATTTGGCTCATAAAATAAAGCCAAACGTAGATTTGCTTGGTATGGAACAAACTAGAGCAATTGCTTTAGAAATAGAAACCTTGGGTAAGAATAAGGCGGGTATTGAAGAAATGAAAAAAGTATTTCCAATATTAAAAACAGACATAGCACAGGTGGTTTCAGAATTAAAAAAGGACTTCAATTTATAATGCAAGCAGAGATAATTACTATTGGCGATGAAATTCTTATCGGTCAAATAGTAGACACAAATTCTGCTTTTATAGCAAAAGAACTAAATAAAATTGGAGTTTCTGTATATCAAATAACCTCTATTCAGGATGATAAGCAGCATATTCTTAATGCTTTAAAGGAGGCAAAAACTAGAGCTCAAATTGTTATTATTACAGGGGGTTTGGGACCTACGAAAGATGATATTACCAAACATGCTCTTTGTGAATATTTTCAAGATACTTTAGTAGAAAATACTCAAGTACTTAGGCATGTAGAAGCACTTTTCGATACATTTTATAAGGGTAAACCTTTGCTAAATGTAAATAAAATGCAGGCATATGTGCCTTCTAAAGCAGAGGTTCTGCATAATGAGTTTGGTACTGCGCCAGGTATGTGGATTAGGGATAAGGAAACAGTTTTTATTTCCTTGCCAGGAGTTCCTTTTGAGATGAGGAATTTAATAAAAACACAAGTTGTTCCTAGGGTAATAGAACAATTTAAATGTACTCATATAATCCACAGAACAATAGTTACGTACGGTATAGGGGAGAGTGCATTGGCAGATAGATTAGAATCTTGGGAGGATAATTTACCTTCATATATTAAACTAGCTTATTTGCCTAGTTTAGGAATGGTTAGATTGCGTCTAAGTGCAAAAGGAGAGGATAAAGAAGATTTAGATCAAGCCGTTACTCTGGAATGTGTTAAGTTAGTGGCTGTTATAGGAGACGTTGTTTATGGCACAGAGGATGATCAAGCTATAGAAGAAGTTATTGCTAGCCTATTGACAGATAAAAAATTAACCCTAGCAACTGCAGAGAGTTTTACTGGTGGGCAAATAGCGAAAGAGCTAACTGCGATACCGGGAGCATCAGCGTATTTTAAGGGTAGTGTTGTTAGTTATGCTACAGAAGCAAAGATTAATGTCTTAGAGGTTCCAAAAGCGATTATAGAGAAGCATTCTGTAGTTAGCGGTGCGGTTGCAAAATACATGGCATCTTCGGCGAAACGAATTTTTAACGCAGATTTTGCGATTGCAACCACAGGTAATGCCGGACCTACAAAAGGAGACTCTAATGCGGAGGTCGGAACGGTGTTTATTGCAATAGCAACGCCTAAAGAAGTAATATGTGAAAAGTTTATGATGGGGGAGCAGCGAGAGCGTGTTGTGCAAAAGTCTATAAACAAGGCTTTTGAGATGCTTCTAAAAGAAATATTAAAATTCTGAAAAAGAATCTTGTCAGTACCATAAAAAAGATATAAATTTGCACCCTGTTTAAAAGAAAAATTCTACGCAATGTCAAAAGTTTGTGAAATTACTGGGAAAAGGGCTATGTTTGGGAACAACGTATCGTTCTCAATTAATAAGACCAGAAGAAGATTTAATGTAAACCTTTCCAAAAAAAGATTTTACATTCCTGAAGAAGATCGTTGGGTAACCTTAAAGGTTTCCGCTAAAGCGTTGAAGATTATCAATAAAAAAGGTATTTCGGCTGTTTTGAAAGACGCCAAAGCTAATGGATTAGTTAAGTAATCCTAAAAATTCAACAAAAATGGCAAAAAAAGGAAATAGAATTCAGGTTATATTAGAATGTACAGAGCATAAAGAATCTGGGCAACCAGGTACTTCTAGGTACATAACTACAAAGAATAAAAAAAATACTCCGGAAAGGATGGAAATTAAAAAATTCAACCCTATCCTTAAGAGAATGACACTTCATAAAGAAATAAAATAATAAGTCATGGCAAAGAAGACGGTAGCAAGTTTACAGACAAGTTCTAAAAGATTGACTAAAGCCATAAAAATGGTAAAGTCACCTAAGTCAGGAGCATATACTTTTGTAGAATCTGTTATGACACCAGAATTGGTGAATGAATGGATAGCAAAAAAGTAGCTAACTAACTTAAATGTTTTTTTAAAGCCTCTTTCTTATGAAAGAGGCTTTTTTATTTTTTATCTTTGAGTAACTATAGTTAAGATATGAGTTTATTTAAAAAAATATTTTCTTCTAAAAAGAAGGAAACCTTAGACAAAGGTTTAGAAAAAAGTAAAACTACTTTTTTCTCTAAATTGGGTAAGGCTGTTGCAGGTAAGTCTAAAGTAGATGATGATGTTCTAGATAATTTAGAAGAAATTTTAGTTTCTTCGGATGTTGGTGTGGATACTACTTTAAAAATAATAGATAGAATTGAAGCTCGTGTTTCTAAAGATAAATATTTAGGAACAGAGGAGTTAAATGTAATTTTGAGAGAAGAGATTGCAGGTTTACTTTCTGAAACACATACAGGAGAAGAGACGGAATATAGTATTCCAAAAGACAAAAAACCGTATGTGATTATGGTGGTAGGTGTTAATGGGGCAGGTAAGACAACTACAATTGGTAAGTTGGCAAATCAATTTAAAAAGCAAGGTTTAAAAGTGGTCTTAGGTGCGGCAGATACTTTTAGGGCAGCAGCTATAGATCAATTACAAGTTTGGGCAGATCGTGTAGATGTACCGATAATAAAGCAAGACATGGGTAGTGATCCCGCTTCTGTTGCTTTTGATACATTAAGCTCTGCGGTAACTCAAGATGCAGATGTTGTAATTATTGATACGGCTGGTCGTTTGCATAATAAAGTTAATTTAATGAATGAGTTAACTAAAGTAAAACGTGTAATGCAAAAAGTAGTGGAAGATACCCCTCATGAAGTTCTTTTGGTGTTAGATGGTTCTACTGGGCAAAATGCATTTGAGCAAGCAAAACAGTTTACAAAAGCTACAGAGGTAACAGCATTAGCAATTACAAAATTAGACGGAACAGCAAAAGGTGGGGTTGTAATTGGTATTTCGGACCAATTGAAAATACCAGTTAAATATATCGGTGTAGGTGAAGGTATTGATGATTTACAAGTATTTAATAAATACGAATTTGTAGATTCTTTTTTTAAAAGTTAAAGACGATAGTTTAGTGTTATCGTATAAGGTATGTAAGTTCAAAAATAGGAGGCATAATTTACTGTTGTATGTAAGGATTGTAAATTACAGTTTCTAGGGTTCTGTGGTTTGTCTTTCAAATTGTTAGAGCAATACAAAAAGTACCGTTTTAATAGAGGTTATGAGCTAAATTGATTTAGGTTTAAAAGAAAAAATGAACCAAAGTACTGATTAAAAATGTAATAAAAAGCGGTTATTGTGCTGCTTTTTCTGTTTCTAATCTTTTTTTCTGTAAAACAGATGAGCATGGGAAAGTAGCTATTTTTTTCTCTAAAATTTCTTGAAAACAAAACCTCACCGTAGTATCATTTTTTTTTACCAAGACTATATCGTGTAAAATGTAATGTTAAGTACATATGACCAAATTGTCATATGTACTTAACGTCCTTTTTTGTGTAATGTATTTTCATAAATTTATTCCTGTTTTGGTTAAATTTTGATACGTTTAGTATGTCTATAAATTTTAAAAAGAAGGATCAAATTTTACTTTCAGAAATGAAAATGGGTAGCGAGCGAGCTTTTCAAAAACTTTTTGATAAGTATTGGGAACCTTTATTTTTTAAAGCGAATTTTATTTTGCAGAATGAAGAGGTGGCTAAAGATATTGTTCAAAATATCTGGATAGATTTTTGGGAGAAGAGAGAGGAAAGAGTTATTCTAAATTTAGAAGCATATTTGTTTAAAACGGTAACTAATAATTGTCTTAAGTATTTTAGGGACTATCGTTTTTCCTTATCACATATAAGGATAATAGAAGCTTTAGAAATCCCTGATATTTCTTCGATAGAAAAACAATATGATTTAGAAGAAACAGAGAATACATTAAAAAAGTCTCTAAAAGCGTTATCTCCAAAATGTAGAAGAATATTTGCTCTAAGTAAATTAGAGGAATTAAGTAATGAGGAAATAGCCTTTAAGCTTGGTATCTCGCAACGTACGGTTGAAAATCAGTTGTCTTTGGCTTTAAAAAATATGCGAAAAGATTTTGTTTTTTTTAAGTAGAAGTTATCATTTTACACTTCATATTTTTTAACGCATATTGCTATGGTAATCCATTGTAATTAGTACTTTGGCTTAATAAATATATCATAATTATTTTTTTTAGGCTTTTTTAAATGAAATATTTTGTGCCTTACTTAATTTGTTAAAGAAAAGTTAAAATCAATTAAATTTCGTGAAGAAGTATACATTTTGGGTTCTTAAATATGGAGGCCATTCACATGAAAGAAGAAGCATTTAGAAAATTGTTAAGTAACTATTTAAAAGATAATTCTTCAAATGAGGAAAATCAATTAATAGAGAGATTTTTGGATAATTCCAAGAAAGAATCGCTTCGTAAGAAAAATTTTAACTCAACAAAAAAGAGTACTATAAAAAAGGACATTTGGCAGGCTGTACGTAGAGAGACGAATGTTATTGTGGTAACACCAAATTTAGCAAAACAATATGGAAAATATGCTGCAGCGGCTTCCATTATTCTATTGCTAGGTTATTTCTTGATTAAACCATTTGGAGTAGCTAATGACTTGTTAGAGACTAATTCAATTACCTTAGAATTACAAGATGGTAGTATTCAATTATTAGACATTGCAACACAGAGAAATATATTTAATAGTAAGGGAAATCTCATAGGAAAACAAGAAGGAAATTCATTGATATACCAGTCCATAAGTAAGGGTGCAACCCTAATGTATAATACATTAACTATTCCCAATGGTAAAACTTTTTCTCTAACCCTGTCTGATGGTACTTTGGTAGAATTAAACTCGGGTTCTTCATTAACATATCCAACTCACTTTATCTATGGAAAAAATAGGCAAGTCTACATAAAGGGAGAAGCATTTTTAAAAGTTGCAAAAGATAGTTTACATCCATTTATTGTAAAAGCAGATAACCTTAACATTCAAGTTTTAGGAACGGAATTTAATGTAATGTCTCATTCCGAAGATGCTACAACGGAAGTAGTCTTGGTAGAAGGAGCTGTTAGTTTATTTTCAGAAACGGATGATAAGAATTTACAAGATAAAGTAATATTAACACCAGGTTATAAAGCTGTTTTTAATAAGAAAAGTCGTAAAATAGAAAAAGAAGAAGTGCTCACGGATATTTATACTTCTTGGTTAAATGGTGAATTGGTTTTTCGAGAATTACCATTTGAAAATATGCTGAGCAGGTTAGAAAGACATTACAATGTAGTTATAGATAATGAAAACAAGGTTTTGTCTAAACAAAAATTCGATGCTAGTTTTAGAAATGTACCAATAATAACAATTTTAGAGAATTTAAAAAAATACCATAACATAGATTATGTTATTGAAGGAAATAAAATAACTATAAAATAACCACAAAAATAAAATGTAAATGAAATAAAAAATTGAATAAATATTTTAGGATATAATTGTCCAAAAAAAATCAGGAAATGCTGTAACATCTCCTGATAAGAAAATGTGATTAAAAAAGAATAAACACAAATAACACTTTAAAAGTATGAAAAAAAATCTTAGTAAAGCGAGAAGTAAATCTCCTTTCCAAAAATTAAACTTAAAAATAAAACTAAGTACACTATTGTTATACTTTATGATTTTTGCATTATATGCTAAAAATTCATCTACAGAGCGCACTAGAATCACTTTAAATCTAGAGAATGTTTCCGTTAGACAAATAATGGATGAGATAGAAAATAGTACAGAATTTACTTTTGTTTATAAAGTAAAAGAGATTAATACTAAGCGAACACTTTCTATAAATGTAAATGAACAACCTATTCAGGTAATTTTAAAGAAAGTATTTTTTGATACAAATACAACCTACCAAGTTAATAATGTAGACAAACAGGTTCATTTAAGTAAAGGTGTAATTAGTAGGCTAAAAAGTACGAGAGAAGAAGATGTGTTTCAGGAAAAAATATCTGGTACTGTATCAGATAATAAAGGAAACCTGTTAGCAGGAGCTAGTATTGTAGAAAAAGGTTCAAATAACGGTGCAATAAGTGACTTTGAGGGTAACTATTCTATAAATATTTCTGATAAAAACGCAGTGCTGATTGTGTCTTATATTGGATTTCAACAGCAGCATGTTGCCGTTGGTTCTAATGCAGTTGTAAATGTAATTTTGCTCCCTTCTAGCCAAATATTAGATGAGGTTGTATTAACGGCTTTAAAAAGAGAAAGCTCTTTAAAAGATACACCAATTAGTGTAGCTGTATTAGGTACGCAAGAAATTAGTGACAGGCAGATAACCGATTTTACGGATTTGGTAGATGCATTACCTGGAGTGGCTATTAATTCTGCCTATGGAGGTACAGAGAATAGTTTTATTGCAATTAGAGGAATCGGTGGTGCAGATGATTATAAGCCTAACGGAAACCCATCGGTAGCATTACATTTAGATGGTGTTTACCAAACATCTAATGCATATTTAAGTATGCCTCTTTTTGATATTGACCGAATTGAAGTTTTAAAAGGACCACAAGGTACTTTGTACGGCAGAAACACTACAGCAGGAGCTATCAACGCCATTACAAAAGGCCCTACAGATGAGGTGGAAGGATATGTTAACGTACAGCATGGTTCGTATAATTTTTTCTCAGCAGAAGCTGCAATTGGAGGTCCTATTACAGATCGTTTTGGTATTCGTGTAGCTGTACAGACGAAACAAGGAGGAGGTTTTATGAAAGGAGCTGGAGCAGGTCGTTTTTCAGGTTTTGTTCCAGAAGGATTTAAAGGGGTTATCCCTCCAGTAGCAGACCCTGGAGTGCGCGATGGCTTTGGAGATGCAGACCTTTTTGCTATTCGAACTACTATGACATACCAATTTGAAGACGATTCTGATTTAAATTTTAAATTTTATACAAGTAGAGATCGTGGAGACACAAGGCAATACGATCGTGTTGCGCTAGAAGATGACCCTAAAAAATCTCGTAATGCAGGTGAAAATAATGATCCTTATGAGTTTTATACGAACGAATATTTTGCACATAAAATTAACGTTACAGGCTTTTCTAGTAAATACCATAGGAATGTAAACAGCAATTTAAATATGGATCTTATTGCTAGTTATCAAAAGAGTGATCGTTTGGTTGGTGGTAATGGTGATGGTACATCTTTTCCTAGATATCAATATGCATTTGATGATAAGTTAGATCAAAGTTCTTTTGAAGTTAGAATGAGTGATCAAAATGGCGGTAAATTAGATTGGCTGGCAGGAATCTTTTTTGTAAATGATTATGTACAATTTACTAGTAATTGGAATAGTCTTGGGGTATTATCACAATATACTTCTCCTTATGAACAACGTCGCAAAAGTTTTGCAACCTTTGTTAATTCTGATTGGCATATTTCTAACGAACTAACACTGTCTGCGGGCTTAAGGTATACAAATGACGATGTGAAATTCAAGGGTAAAAATATTGATTTGGATCCATGGGGAACATCTAAATACCAAGCAACGTTTAAATCGCCTGCGCCTTTTAGTTGGGATCGTGATTTTGAAGATGATAATGTTTCAGGGAAGCTTACTGTAAAATATGACTTTACCAATAAATTAAATCTTTTTGCTTCTGCAGGGAAAGGATATAGAGGTGGTGGCTTTGATGGTACTTCTATATTTTCAGCAGAAGAAACAGAGCCTTTTGATTCTGAAACAGTAATAGCTTATGAAATGGGATTGCGTTATTTTACAGGTCGTATTACAATGTCTTTAGATGCGTTTAAATATAGTTTTAAAGAATTACAAGCTACGGCACGTTTATCTAACGACACCAATGGCCGAACCAATGTAGGTAAAGCAGAAGTACAAGGAGCTGAAGCTGCTATTACAGCTTTAGTTTTTGGTAACGATAAGCATACTTTAAAATATAATGGAGCGGTAACCTTCTTAGATTCTAAAATAACAGAGTTTAAATCTAACCGTGTAGACGATGTTAAAAATACTATTGGTGATCAATTACCTGGTGCGCCAAAATGGAGTGCAACTTCTTCATTAAGGCATATGTTATCCATTTCAAAAGGAACTTCCTTAAATACGCGTATAGATTTTACTCATCATGGAGAAGAATCTAACAGGTTAAATGCAGGAGCAAGTAATACAGCTGAGGGGTATAACCTTTTGGGTGCTCGTATGGGAGTAGATTTTGTAAATGGAATGTCTTTTTATGTCTATGGAAGAAATATTTTAGACGAAATTTATTTTTTAGAAGCAAATGCTGGTGAAAGGCTAGTCGGAGCTCCTGCAACATATGGAGGGGGAATTCGTTACAATTTTTAAGTTATATAATTTTTAACCTAAAAAGGCTGTCTGTAAAAGGCAGCCTTTTTAATTTTATGTTTAAAAATAGAGGAGCTTTAAGTGCTTAATTGGTAAATAAGTAATAGTTATTTCAAAGCGTTATTTTTTGTTAGAATAAATTTTATTTTTCTATAAATTTTGTCTTAAAGGAGAACCGTATACAAAATAGTTTATGACCAATTATATGTCTTCTTTAAGATTGTCGTTATAAAAGTATAATGCCTCTTTTCTTTTTGCTAAAATCGATCAAAATCTAATTTTATATTTGTTTTTAATTCTTCTCTAGGGATAACAATTAATTTTTAGGAATCGCGTAGTGTAAAATGGGATAATATTTTCTGTTTTGTTTTTTTAATAAAAGAAAATACAATAACAATTGTCTTTCCTATATCAAATTGTATTTTTGCGCCCTATTTTATAGTTATGAGAACAAAATCACTTAAAAAGAACAAAATCAACGTTATAACTCTAGGTTGCTCTAAGAATGTCTACGATTCGGAGGTGCTAATGGGGCAGCTTCGTGCCAATGATAAAGAAGTGGTACACGAGGAAGAAGGCAATATAGTGGTTATAAATACCTGTGGTTTTATTGCAAATGCAAAGCAAGAGAGTGTAGATACTATTTTAGAGTATGTAGAAAAGAAGAATGCGGGAGAGGTAGATAAGGTTTTTGTGACAGGATGTTTAAGTGAAAGGTATAAGCCAGACTTACAAAAGGAAATTCCCAATGTAGATGAGTTTTTTGGAACCAGTGAATTGCCTAATTTATTAAAGGCTCTAGAGGCG
>NZ_JADGES010000080.1 GCF_016744255.1 Maribacter sp. | reverse complement strand
TAAAATTATGATAAAAAGTATTCAAAAAATAACAACAATATTTGTGCTTGCATCTATGCTTTCTTGTTCGGATAAGGCTAGCAAAAAAGTCGCTTTAATAAATAACCTACAAGATCCTAATTTAGTAGATTTTGCAAATCCGTTAATGGGAACAGACTCTAATTTTAGTCTTTCTAATGGAAATACCTATCCGGCTATTGCACGCCCATGGGGAATGAATTTCTGGACACCACAAACTGCTAAAATGGGAGACGGTTGGGCTTATAAGTATGATGATACTACCATAAGAGGGATAAAACAGACCCATCAACCAAGTCCGTGGATTAATGACTATGCTGCATTTTCTCTTATGGCTGTAACAGGTGAGCTTAAATACCAAGAAGACGAAAGAGCTTCTTGGTTTTCACATAAAGCAGAAGAAGTAAAACCATACCATTACAAAACATATTTAGCAGATTACGATGTGACTGCAGAAATTGCTCCTACAGAAAGAGCAGCTATATTTAGATTTACTTTTCCAGAAAAAGATGCTTCCTATCTTATATTAGATGCTTTTAATAAGGGGTCTATGGTAAAGATAATTCCTGAAGAAAGAAAAATTATTGGTTATTGTAGAAACAACAATGGAGGAGTACCCGAAAATTTCCACAACTATTTTGTTGCAGTTTTTGATAAAGATTTTAAATGGAAACATACTTGGGCAGATGATTGGAAATTGAATAAAAATTCCACAGATAGTGAAGGAGAGCATGTGGGAGCCATTATAGGTTTTGAAACTAAATTAGGAGAACAAGTTCATGTAAAGGTAGCCTCATCATTTATTAGTTTAGAGCAAGCAGAACTTAATCTCCAACAAGAAATAGGAGAAAAATCCTTTAAAGATGTCAAGACAGAAGCCAAAGCATCATGGGAAAAGGAATTTCAAAGATTATTAGTTGAAGATGATAATATTGATAATCTCCGTACATTTTATTCTTGTCTATACAGACTTTTATTGTTTCCAAGAAAGTTTTATGAAATAAATAAAGCAGGAGAGGTGGTACATTATAGTCCATACAATGGGGAAGTTCTACCAGGCTATATGTTTACAGATAATGGCTTTTGGGATACATTTAGAGCTGTATTTCCATTTTTTAATCTCATGTACCCGGAACTGAATAGTCAAATTATGGAAGGTTTGGCAAACACCTATAAAGAATCTGGCTGGTTACCAGAATGGGCAAGTCCAGGACATCGAGATTGTATGATAGGTTCAAATTCTGCAACCATAATCGCAGATGCCTATCTAAAGGGAAATATGAAAGAAAAGGATCAAGAAGTGCTATTAGAAGCCGTATTAAAAAATGCCAATGTAAACGAAGGCCGTCCCGTAAAATCTGTTGGAAGAGAGGGCGTTGATTATTATAATAAGCTGGGCTACGTCCCTTATAATGTTGGAATCCATGAGAATGCTGCTCGCTCATTAGAATATGCCTATGCAGATTTTACTATTGCAGCCATGGCAGAAAAGATGAACAAACCTAAAATTTCAAAACGATTCTACAAACAATCAAAAAATTATAAAAAACTGTTCGACCCAGAATCTAAATGGATGCGTGGAAAAAATGAAGATGGAACTTTTCAATCGCCTTTCAACCCCCTAAAATGGGGAGATGCATTTACAGAAGGGAATAGTGTACATTATTCATGGTCCGTATTCCATGATATGCAAGGTCTTATAAACCTCATGGGAGGCGATGTAGCATTTACAAAAATGTTAGATACTGTATTTACTATGCCTCCTAAATTTGATAATTCTTATTATGGATTTACCATACATGAAATTAGAGAAATGCAGATTGTAAATATGGGGAATTATGCACACGGAAACCAGCCAATACAACACCTAATTTATCTATATAATTATGCTAAGCAACCATGGAAGGCACAAAACAAAGTGCGAGAGGTTATGAAAAAATTATATGCCGCAACCCCAGATGGATATTGTGGAGATGAAGATAATGGACAAACATCAGCATGGTATGTGTTTAGTGCCTTAGGCTTTTATCCTGTTACCCCAGGTGCACCACAATATGTATTGGGGAGCCCACTCTTTGATAAGGTAACTATGAGTTTACAAAACGGAAATACATTTACGATTGAAACAGATAATAACAAGGACGATAATCACTATATACAATCGTTGAAATTGAATGATACTAACTATAATAATACATGGTTAGACTATAATGACATCCAAAAAGGAGGCCGTTTGCTTTTTGAAATGAATGGTACTCCAAACAAAAAATTTGGAGTTTCTACGTCATCCAGACCTTTTTCTTTAACTAAAACTAACTAATTTATTATATAATTATGTGTAAAAAACCAGCAGTAGTATCCAGAAAAAATCTTATTCCTTTTATTTTGGTGGCTTCACTATTTGCCTTATGGGGTTTTGCTAATGCTGTAACGGATCCTATGGTTCAAGCTTTCAAAAAAGTATTAGAATTATCAAATTCTCAAGCAGCTTGGGTGCAAATGGCATTCTATGGAGGCTATTTTTGTATGGCATTGCCAGCTGCCATATTTATGAGAAAATATTCATATAAAACAGGTATATTAATAGGTTTAGGCTTATATGCTGTTGGAGCTTTATTGTTCTATCCAGCGGCTACAACAGAGCAATTTTGGTTCTTCTGTTTAGGATTGTACATTTTAACATTCGGTTTGGCATTCTTAGAAACTGCTGCAAACCCATATGTTCTGGCTATGGGAGCGAAAGAAACAGCCATACAGCGTTTAAACTTAGCACAAGCCTTTAACCCTATTGGGCTCATTGCAGGCTTGTTTGTAGCACAACAATTCGTGTTAAATAATTTGCAATCAGATGATATACAAGATTTTAGTTCTTTAGAGGAAGCTTCAAAAATTTTGATTAAAACATCCGATTTATTAGTGATTCGTAATCCCTATGTAATCTTAGGGTTAGTGATTCTAGGTGTTTTTATTTTATTTATAATTAGTAAGATGCCTCAATCTAAAGATAAAGACGGGATGCTTAGTATAGGAGGTACTTTTGCAATCTTAGCCAAAAATAAAAAGTATATGTTGGGCATATTAGCTCAGATTTTATACGTAGGTGCTCAGATTATGTGCTGGACTTATATTTATCAATACGCTGAAGCTATTGGCATGGATAGTGTTACGGCTGGCTATTACCAAATGGCAGCATTTGGGCTATTTACTTTAGGGCGTGCTGTTGGAACTTACCTTTTAAGATTTACGAGCTCTGGCAAATTGCTTATGTATTTTGCCAAATTAGCCTTGGTATTTGTGATTGGTACTATATTTATAAAAGACATAGTTGGTCTTTATAGTTTGGTTGGTGTTTCCTTTTGTATGTCATTAATGTTTCCTACTATTTATGGAATTGCGCTTGGCGGTTTAACCGAAGAACAATCTAAAGTAGGGTCTGCCGGTTTGGTAATGGCTATTGTAGGTGGTGCACTCATGCCAAAAATACAAGGTATTCTTATTGATATCGGTGGAAATGGAGTGGCCGATATAAAGATACTGGGTGTTTCTGAGGTGAACTTTTCATTTACGCTTCCATTCTTATGTTTTATCTATATCGCTTGGTATGGATTGTGGATTTATAAAAAATATGAATAAAAAAAATGATGAATGAAGATTGATTAAAGAACAATTTAGTATAACGTTTTTAATATTAAAAATGTATGAAATTATATCCTTTGAAATTTAATCCAGTCTATAATTATCGCATCTGAGGAGGAAATAAATTAAATAAAAATGATAAAGAAGATTTTGTAGGAAATTTCAGATATGTGAGAAAATGAGACTAAGGTATCCGAAAGGAATGTAGGCTTTCCCTTTTTAGGAGACCTCTAAATTCGACAAATAATTGTGAAAAAGGATGAAAGGTCGCTCATCTCGTCGATTACAGTAGGAGTTTCTTGACTTGAAGAAAGGATATTAGGGCAATAAATATTTTTGTGAGTGGTTATGGGGTTTGGAGCACGGGTTATATTACAGATAAAATGGTTAATCAGTATTTAGAGGATTATAGATGCAAATATTCTCGGTATAACATTAATTTCATATTAGAATAGATATAAAGGACTTTCAGTCCTTAGTCAAACAGGGTAGTTTAGTTTTAATAATATAATAAAATGCAAAAAAACCTCCCCGTAAAGGGAGGTTAAATAAACAAACTCAAATATTAAATGAAACTCGACTACATTTAATGTTTTCAATTTTTTTCTGTCTACATTATGAATTTTATGTATGTTTTTATTTCACCCAACTAGGTAACTCATTTAATCCAAAATAAGGCACAATTATTAGATATGCTGCTAGTGTAATAATAATGATTGTAATGAAGTTCATCCAGATTCCTGCTTTTGCCATCTCCGAAATACTTATTCTCTCGCTTGAAAAAATAACAGCATTTGGTCCCGTTCCCGAGGGCATACAAAAAGCACAAGAACAAGCAAAAGTAGCTGGTATCATTAATAAATAGGGGTGTATTGCACTACTTATTGCTATGGTTGCCAAAATAGGTAAAATAATATTTGCCGTTGCTGTATTAGAATTTATTTCGGTTAGAAACGTTATGGAAAAAATAATAATCAATAAAATATAAAAAACAGGCAATTCACTGAAAAAACTAATTTGTTCCCCAAGCCATAAAGCCAAGCCTGTTACTTTAAAACTTTGTGCTATGGCATATCCACCACCTACTATCATTACTACTCCCCATGGGATACTTTCTGCTATTTTCCAGTTCAACAGAAAGGTTTTTTTGCCATTTTCCTTTTTTCCGGTGGGGGTAACAAACATCATTAGCACACCTATAAATGCAACGGTGGTGTCATTGGCATATTGAGAAAGGCCTAAAAGATCGCTCCACCCTGGAATTATAAAACTACCTAATACAATATCTTTCCTGAAAATCCATCCCATAGCAACAAATAAAAACACGGCTAGAACTCTTTTTTCGGCAGTTGTGATTTTGCCAAGGGCGGTATACTCTTCATTAATAACCTCAATTCCTCCAGACACTTCACCTTTAATTTTAAAATAACGAATTAAAAATAACCATGCTACAGGTAAAATAATAATAACTAATGGTACTCCTATAACTAACCAATTGAAAAATGTAATTTCTGGTGCAGCAGGAAATAAAGAGCTAATTATTCCTGCAAATACTAAATTAGGAGGTGTTCCTATAAGAGATGCCATCCCGCCAATACTTGCCGCATAAGCAATTGATAACATAAGTGCTATGCTAAATTTTCTTGTCGATTTACCAGTGCTTTCTTCTTTTGCCGCTATTGCTAATGCTATAGGCAACATCATTAACGCTACTGCTACATTTGCTAACCACATGGATAAAAATGCTGTAGCGATCATAAAGCTTAGTATAATATTTCTTTTGTTAGAACCAATAAACTTAATGGTAACCAATGCTATGCGCTTGTGTAGGTTTTGGTACTCTATTGCCTTTGCAATAATTAACCCACCAAGTAACATGAGCACAAAACTGTGCGAATAATTTTCTGCAGTTTCATTCGCCGTTAATACGCCTAAAAGAGGGTATAGTGCCAAAGGCACGAAGGCGGTTACATAAACAGGAATGGCTTCAGTAATCCACCATACTGCCATAAGTGCCACTACGGCTAAGGCTTTCATAGCAGAGGGTTCTAGGCCATTAGGCACTGGTACTATTAAAAAAATAAAAAACAATAATAAGCCCAAAATAAGTCCTACTTTTTTTGATTGCATAGGTATGAATGAGTGTTAGTGATTTAATATTAATTTTATGATTATACCTTACGGTTAATTTGTGTAGTGTATAAATAAAAGGAAGTTTTGGATTCTAGTGGTGTGCACATTTTTCAATGTGTTTGTCTTTTTATCATAAATATTTATCTAGGATTAAAAATTGGGAAGTAAATAAAAAATAATTACTCCCCAATTTTCTTAAAAACTACACTTAGAAATTACCAGTTATAGTTTAGAGCAAGGTTTAAAAACCTTCCTTGAGTTCCAAATTGGTTAGTTCTTCTAGAATAAATAACTTCTCCTCTTACGTTAGGAGAAAACAACATGTCTGGATATGTATCAAAAATATTATTTGCCCCGGCTGTGATTGAAAATTTATTACTCATATTGTAAACTACAGAAAGATCCATAATTGTCTTTGGTGAAAAAACTTGAAAAGTACCATTGTCATCAATAGTTTCCCTAGCATCTGTAACTTCTCCGAAATTAGAACCTCTAGCAGTAAAACCAAATTTTCCTGTTGTATAGGTTCCAGATAGAATAATTTTTCTAGAAGGTGTTCCCTTGGTTAAAAAAGTAACATCACGATCATCTACAATACTAATGCCTTGGCTCGTGAAAACATCTGATTCGTTAATGCTTTCTACTTTTGTTTTATTTAGGTTAAGCCCTAAAGAAAAATCTAGTTTATCTTCTCCTAAATATTCAGAATATGTTCCTACAAAGTCAAAACCAGTAGTAGAAGTATTTAAGGCATTTGTAAAAATATTTACTTCATCGTAACCCGCACCATCAAATTCTGTAAATAAACTAGCATCAATTCCACTAGAAATTACGATTCTATCATCTATAGAAATCCGGTAGCCATCAAACGTAAAAGAAAATTTTTCACTTGGTTTAAACGTTAAGCCAACAGCAAAATCCAAGGATGTTTCTGGTTTTAAGCTAATGTCTCCAAATGCTCTTTGAGCTAATGGGTTTGTTACGGGTAAAAATGGAGTTACTATTGTATTTCCATCATCATCAAAAGTGGTTTGAGCAAAATTACTGTATTCTACTTGGGCTAGAGCAGGAGCTCTAAAGGAACGATTTACAGAGGCTCTTAAAGATGCTTTATCTCCGAGCTTATACCTTCCTGCTATTTTATAAGAAAAATCAGAACCAAAATCACTATAGTTTTCAAATCGTATTGCGGCAGTTGTTAAGAAATTATCTGTAATATCCGCTTCAACTTCGGTATAAAATCCAATGTTATTTCTGGTAAACCTTCCTTCTGTTACATCAGAAAAACCTTCTCTTCCAGATGATCCTATATCGTTTCCTACTACGGATCCAATTTGCCAAGAAGCAGCTTCTCCTTGTGTTTGCTTGTAGGACTCATATCTTAGCTCTGAACCAAATAATAAAGAAACCTTGTCGTAATTTTTTACAAAGTCAGCATTAAAAACGGTTTGGGTTACTTGTAAACCTCCTGTGAAAAATTCTGTAGGAGAATTTATTCCTAAGCTTGGGTTTACGGCATTTTCAATAAATAACTGTAAATCGTTACCACTATAACCAGCACTTAAATCTAAGGACCAGTCATTGTTTAGTTTTCCTTTTACTCCAGTTAAAATTTGCCAATCGGTAAGTACAGATGGTGTAACTGGGTTGTATCCGTTTGGATAGATTTCTAAAACGGCTCTTTCATCTCTAGCTGGAGCCCTAGAAAAAATGCTCCCAACAATTCTTTTTCTTAAAAGACCTCCGAAAGTATAAAAATCCCAGTTTTCATCAATTTCATTTCCTGCATTTATGTATAAACTTCCATTAGTGTTCTTTACGCTACCTAATACGGTTCTGTCTAAATCTATTCCGTTTAGTAATCTCTGTTCTTCATCAATAGCTTGGTTTTCTGCATCGCTAAGGTTTTGGTCGTCTGGATACCATCCTTCTGAATGGGTGTATTCTCCTGATCTATCATATGGTTCGCTATTTTGAAAGTTTATGGTAGTATTGATAAACCCTTTTTCTCCCCAAGGCAAACCAAAATTTAAAGATAATTGAGCAGTTTCACCATCTTTTACAGTTCCATAGATAGATTCTCCATCAAGATTGGCATTGCTTCCTATATCATCGTATTTGGGGTTGGATAGACCTGATCCCGTATAAAATTTAAAAGACCCGCCAGACCTTGCGTCGTTTAATTGTAAATTCATTACACCTGCAATGGCATCTGATCCATATTGGGCAGCGGCACCATCTCTTAATATTTCTACTCTTTTTACAGCTGCTGAAGGAATAGAATTAATATCATTTCCTAATTGTCCTTTACCAACACCGTGATTTAAACTAAAAAAAGAAACTTTATGTCTTCGTTTTCCATTTACTAATAATAACGTTTGGTCCGTTGCTAATCCTCTTAATGAAGCGGGGTCTATTAATGGTGCTAAATCATTAATTCCAAATTTTACAGCGTTAAATGAAGGCGCGCTGTATTGTAATTGTTGACCTATGTCTGGTTGTCCAGTGTTACTCAATTCTGCAACACCAATAACATCTACTGGTACGGCACTGTCTAAATTAGAACGTGGCTTACCTCTAGAACCTAATAAGGTTACTCCATCGAGACTTTGTGCATTTTCATTTAATGTAATGTTATAATTTGTGGCAGTACCTACAATAATTTCTTTTTTTTGAAATCCTACGTAGGATATTACAAGTATAGGAGAATCTCCTTCTACTGCTAATGAAAATTTTCCATCAAAGTCAGTGGTAGTTCCTATAGATGTTCCTTTTAAAACAATTGATGCACCTGGTAAAGGTTCGCCATCACTGCCAGTAATAATACCTCTTATTTCTTTTTTTTGTACTTTAAAAGAGAGCATTTTTTTTGTCAAAACAATTTGTTTCTCTATAATTTTATATTCAATTAGAGTATTTTGGAACAAACGATTTAGAACGTCTTGAGTAGTCTCATTTTCGGCTTCAAAAGAAATTTTGTTTTTAATATTAATATCGTCATTTCTATATAAAAACTTAAAATCGGTTTGACTTTTAATTTCATTAAGAACTTGTTTTATTGTTACATCCTTTAAATTGAAAGTTACTTTCTGCTGTGCGTAACCTTCATAAGGAAAGGCCTGCATTATTGATAGTAAAATTAGAATAAGGGAAAGTTTCATTTTTAAATTGTTTTTTAGTAAACAATTAGATTTTTCCTTAAAAAAGGAAAGGAACATGTTTTTTTTCATAATTTTGAATGGTTTTTGATTATTAGAAAATTCGTCTTTAATGGTCTTAATCTTTGGGAAATGTTAGCGCATTTCCCTTTTTTTATCATATAGGTCTAGTTTTTAATAGTTATTTTATTATTGTTTATTTCATACTCAAAATGAAAATTGGACGAAAGGGCTTTAAAAATGGTTTCTATATTTTCAATGTCGAATTGACCTGTAAAGCGTTCGTTTTTTATTTGCTCGTTTTCATTTATAATCTCAACATTGTATGTTCTCTCTATTTTAGTAATAAGACTTTCAAAAGGCGTGTCATTAAATATTATTATTTTCTGTATCCAAGAAGTATAATCTAATGTATTGACCTCCTTAGAGGTTAAAACCATGTTTGTTTTTTGATAGGATGCTTGAAAACTTGGTTCTAGAATTATTGAATTATTAGTATCGTTAGTGTCAACCACATTAACAGAACCTTCTACAAGAGTTGTATTTATAAATTGATCATTCGCATAGGAGGAAACATTAAATTTAGTTCCTAATACTTTTATATCTATACCATTAGCGTATACTACAAATGGGATGTCTTTATTATGCGCTACATCAAAAAAAGCTTCGCCTTCTAATATAACTGTTCTAGTTTTTAGGGTGCTAACAAATTTCTTTGGATATTTTATTTTGGTGTCGGCGTTAAGCCATACAACAGTACTATCTGATAATACAAGCCTAAAAATCTGACCTTTTGGTGTTTTAATTTCATTATAAGCTAAAAGTTCTTCTGATGTGGAATCTATATAGGATAGCTCTTCTTTGTCTTTATCTAATAGTTGAGTAGAACCATCATTAAGGGTTAATATAATTTCATTACTAACATTATTACTAGGCTTTATATTTTTAGAAACTTGATTCGTATTTTTATCTTTCGATTCTATTGAATTATTTATGAAATAAATACTAGAAACTAGGATTGCAACAGCAGCTGCATATTTGTAATATTTTTTATAAGAAAAAATATGTACTTGTTTATTTTCTCTTTTCTTAATACTTTCTTTGAATTCTTTGAATTCTTCGAAAGCTTCTTGCGCATCTACAATTTCGTTTCTAGAATCATTGAGCATATAATAAGTTATTTCCTCCTTAAAAATTTGAATATTGTTTTCATCCTCAGATAACCAGTTATAGAGTTTCCTTTCTTCTAGCTTATTAGAACTCCCTTGAAGATATTTGTTAATTATTAATTTCATAATCTATTGTACTATTATATAGTAACTATGCAGATATAATGAAAAACCCCTAGTTAATTCTTAAAATTTATTATTTTTATCAAAATTATTATTAAAAAATTCTTTTAAATATTATGAATGAAGAATTTTCTAAGTCTTTAAAAAATGGAGACTTGAATGCTTATAACAAATTGTTCAACACCTATTATTCTAGGTTATTTAATTATGCGTTAAAATTATCAAATGATAAAAGTGTTGCTAAAGATGTAGTGCAAGAAGCATTCATTAAGCTATGGTTAAGCAAGCAAAATATAAAACCAGATTTATCCATTGGAAATTATTTATTAAAGATTTGTCATAATGAGTTTTTGATTCATGCTAGAAAAAGAAAGAAAGAAAGGGCTTTACTCGATAAAATAAAAATAGAAACTACTTACGAAATGTTTACTTCTAATGAAGATGAGGTATCTCGTATAGATATGGTAAAAGAAGGAATAGATAAATTATCTCCCAAATGTAAGGAAGCTTTTATACTAAGTAAATATGAAAAAATGAAGTATAAAGTAATTGCTGAAAAAATGGGAATATCGATAAAGACTGTTGAAAATCATATTTCAAAAGCTTACAGTGAATTAAGAAAAAATTTACAGCATTTATCGATACTATTTTTTTGAAATAAAAATTTACTTCCCTCTAAATTCTTTTAAAATTCAACCGGAATTTATTTTTTTTATTAGATTCTAAATTTTGGAGAACTCTACAATTTAAATAGCTTTTCTTTACCCTTACCATCTGTAAAAGCTATAGAATTACCCTGTTTTAATCTAAAAAATATGAGTTCTTCGTTTATATACTTTTTTTCTCTGTAGTATTTGGGTATTAGAAAAAGAGATTAAAAGCCTTTACTTACACATGTCATTTTCATTTTGTCTGCCCACAAAATACTCGTAATATTTAGGCGTACCTAGATTATTTACTTTTCCAAAAACAGAGTAGGGTAAATTACTTAGAATTGTTTTACTGCCCTTTTCACCGTAGAGCATATCATTCTGTATTTTATCCTACATCAGGTAAATAGCAGCAATGTCATAACTTTTTTAATTTGTTCATTCCTAAGGCTTATTTGTTTGATGACTATTTTAACCTCTAAATAAGTTTGGAGTATTCTTCTAAGTTTAAAAGCTTGATATACAAGAAATGGTTTCTTTAGAAGAAAAGAAAGAAACCCCTATTCTCTTCGAAAAAAAATAGGAATCGTAGAAGCTTGTTGCAGATACAATGTAAACTTATTTGTTGTAAATATTGCCTAGGTATTAGTTTACAACAAAATATAAGTAGCTCACAACATTTGTAGGAAAAAACCTAACAATTGATATAAATTGGCGTTTAAATCTAAAATAATTCAATTAAACTTTAATTTATGAAACCTACCAAATTACCTCATAAGAGGTTCCCCTTGATTTTAACTATGCTATTGCTCGTTTGTTTTGGATTACAAGCGCAATCTAAAAATCTTGTTGTAATAGATTCGCAATTTCCAGACAAAGAACAAGTAATAAGTTCATTATCTTCTAATGAGATGGTATTAGAATTAACAGGTTCTAGTAACCCTTGGAGTGAAATTCGAAAAAAATTAGAATCTAATAAGAGTATTAAAACAATTCATCTTTTTGCAAATGCTTCCTATAATGCATTACAAATAGGAGGGCTTACATACGATGTAAATTCTGTCAATGACGAATTTGAGCTAAGTATGTTAGAGGGTCTATATCAAGGTGAACACCTTCAATTACTTATTTATAATTGCAATTTAGCATCTAATGTAGATGGTTTGGCATTAATAAAGGCAATTGGAGAAAAAGCTTATTTCAATGTTGGTGCATGTACTACTTGTGTCTCAATCTTTGATAATACATTCCAATTCGATTATTGGTCCATTAATCAAACAGTAAGTAATTCAATTTTAAAACAATAAAAACCCCTATATGAAGAATATATTTAAACACTCCTTAGTGTGGGTATGCTTGGTGTATACCAGTATATCGTTTGCACAAACTGTAGATATGACTGTACAGCAAGGGCCAAACATTGATGTTATGGTTACAGTTGGTTCTGCGCAACTAGATTTAACTCCTTTTGAGGCAGATTTAGAGACCGCTTTAATAAATAAAGGCCTTCCTTTAGGAAAGCTTCGTGTAGAAGCTTTTGAAAGGAGCACCATATCATCGGATCAAGCCGATGCTAGTGATATTTTTAATAGCTGGAATAAGATGGATTTTAATGGTGCTGAACCACCAAATGCCCATAATTCTCTTGGAGGAGGTGGTGTTTATAGCGGACCATATTTTTCTTTTGATTCAGTAACAAATCAAATTTTAGCAGATCCTGTAGCTAGGAATTCAGGTAACTATGGTGTTGCTATGTATGACCCTACTGGAGATGTATCGGATGGTACTATTTCTGCAACTTTTGGTCTTTCTGGAGCACCGTATCAGCATGCAGAAGTTGGTTTTATTTTTAGAAAGGTCGATAATGATAATTTTTACGCCTATATCATAGATAACCATACTGCATGTGGTAATCTTAGAAATTATGCGAGTGGTGATGGTTATCCTGCTGAGGCAATTTTAAAAAGAGAAAATGGAGTTACAACAATTTTAGCAGTTAATACAAGTAGTGGACAATCTGGTTCTGCACCATATGGATGGAATGGAAGTAGAGCAGATATGTTTTCTGCTTTTGCGAATGGTCAAAGCATTGATTTTAAAATAGAAATGTCTGGAAATGATATTAAGGTTTCTCGTAAAGGAGGAGGAGGTAATGCAGGAACAGATTGGATAGAATCATTCAATATTACCGATACAACACATTCTTCAGGAAGTTATGGTTTTTACGTTCACGAACAGCAAAATGCATATTTTAAAGATATAGCTATTGAAAAATTATCATTAAGAGCTTTTAAAGATGTTTTAAGAGAACCACAATGGAGAAATAGTGCATTGCGTTTTAACGTAAACTTAGATGATATAGAAGTTGCAGATTTTGATGTAGATTCAGATTTATCTGAAATTTTAATGCGTACCATTAATGAAGATATACACTATATAGGATGGGGCGTAAATGCCAATAAAACACAGTTTGAACGTTTTGTAGCCCAGAACAACCAAAAAGGAACTTTTGTTAATAGAGATGAAACGGCATATAGTAATTGGATAGATCAAATTGCACAATACATTTATGATCAATACACTTTTGGAACAGTAAGTGCCGGAGATTATTTTATTGCAGGGACCTCTGTAGAAATTGCAGTAACTCCAACAGAGTTAAAGAAAAATACGGCTAATGCAAGTTACCCTAACGGACGTTGGAAAATAACACATGATGAAACTTTTTTCCCGAATAATAGCGGAAAAGTATCTTGGAATAATCTTTATTTAGAAGATGTGCCTGAGTTTTATGAAAAAACAGGAAAATACGATTTTACTTTTGAAGATTTAGCAACAGCACCAACAACGCTTTTCTTCCATAGAAAGCCAGTGGCTAGCTTTACGTATAGCCCATCGACAGGGACACTAGTAGATAATTCTTATGATTTAGATGGTGGTACAAACAACGGAATTGCACAATCCGAATGGAAATGGAAATCTGTAGATGCAGGCACAACAGATGATTGGACTATAGGACAGTTTAATCCAATAGGGAAGCCAGATGGGCAGTATTTAATAATGTTGACGGTACAAGATCATCAAGGAACATACAGTAAGCCAGCAAGTGTTTATGTAGAGAAAACATCTACACCTCCTACAAATGATGATTTGCCACTAGCTCAATTTAATATTTTACCAGATGTGTTAACTACATATACTGGTGCCATGACAATAGCTATAGAGAATAATTCAGCAGATCCTTACGGAAGAACCCTTACCGCTGAAGAGTGGATTGTAACGCAGCGAACGTACGATAATGATGGTAATCCTACAGATGTTGAAATATATAATTCTACAACACCAATGACCGACTTTTCCACATATAACACGGAAAGCGCGGAGTATATAATTAGTTTAAGAACGCAAACAGATACTGGGGTATGGTCCTTACCATTTTATAGAACGTTGAATATAATTCACGATGCATCGAATCCAACAATTACGGCTTCGCCAGCAAACGGAAACGTTACAACAGATGATAATATTACATTAACTTTTACAGATGAAGGTTCTGGAAGTGGTTTTGATGTACAACGTTATGCGTTAACGCAAAATGCTACACCACCAGCAACCAATGATGCTAATTGGAGCTCATGGAGTAACAGTCAGTCTAAAGATGTTTCTTTTTCTACAGGAGGTAGTGGATGGTATATTCATGCAGAAGCTAAGGATAACGCTGCAAATACAGGCGCGACTTCTTTTGGCCCTTATAATTTAACATTGATAGTTAGTGCAGAAGATGATTTAGCTTTAACAGATGAAGACACCACTTCGGACCCTATAAATGTATTGTATAATGATAATTATGATGCAGGAGGAACGGTTACTGTTACAATAGATACGCAAGGAACAAAAGGTGTAGCAATCGTTGACGGAAATGACAATATTGTATATACGCCAAACGAGAATGAGAATGGGACAGATTCTGTAGTTTATCAATTAGATAATAACGGAACAATAACTACAGGAACCATTACCATGTCTATTCAAGCAGTAGATGATTTGCCAGTAGCAGTAGCAGAAAGTTTTCCAGTAGATGAAAATGCAATTCTTAATGAAGATGTTTCAGCAAATGATATAGAAGTAGATGGCGATGCACTAACCTATTATTTAGTAGATAGTCCAGCACATGCAGCTTCATTTACTTTTAATACTGATGGAACGTTTACTTACGAGAATAATGGAGATGAAGTTACTACGGATAGTTTTACTTATAGATATGAAGACGCAAATAATCTATCGGCTATAGTTACAACAACTTTAAATGTAGCACTACAAAATGATTTACCAGTAGGAGGTAATTTAACGATGGAAGTTATAGAAGATATTGGTTTTAGTTTTGAGCCGTCAAGTTTCACTTTCACGGACGATGATATTAATGATGCTTTTAATGGAATCCAAGTGACAGCGATTCCAAGTCCTGGAACCTTAACTTATAATGGTAGTCCAGTTCAAAATAACGACCTTATAGAGGATGTAACCAAATTAGTTTTTACAACCTCTCCAGATGGTTTTGGAACAAATTACTCTTCTTTTAGCTTTAAAGTAAAAGATAATTCAGATGGTTTAAGTACGCAAGCGTATAGTATGACTTTAGATGCATTGCAAGATACAGACGGCGATGGCACTCCAAATACAACAGATACGGATGACGATAACGATGGTACTTTAGATACAGAAGACGATTTTCCGTTGGATGAAAACGAAGATACCGATACCGATGGAGATGGTACAGGCGACAATGCGGATACGGATGACGATAACGATGGTACATTAGATACCGAAGACGATTTTCCGTTAGATGAAAACGAAGATACCGATACCGATGGAGATGGTACAGGCGACAATGCGGATACGGATGACGATAACGATGGTACATTAGATACCGAAGACGATTTTCCGTTAGATGAAAACGAAGATACCGATACCGATGGAGATGGTACAGGCGACAATGCGGATACGGATGACGATAACGATGGTACATTAGATACCGAAGACGATTTT
>NZ_JADGES010000079.1 GCF_016744255.1 Maribacter sp. | reverse complement strand
GTAATAGTTCCTTGTGAAAATGCAACAGCAGTCATTAAAAAGGCTACTAATGCGAAATACATTTTTTTCATTTTTCTAATGTTTGAATTTGTCATTATTGTACAAATGTGTCGCATTTTTTTATGCTTTACATTAAGACAACGTTAAATTAGTCATGTCAAATTTAACATAATTTTATCATAAAAAAAGCTTGCAACCATATAAGTTACAAGCTTTTAAAATATAATTAATGATTTATCTTATTATTTCTTAAATTTTTGCAGTAATTGTAATGTTGAAGTATCGTGTTTAGCTATATCGGAACCTTCTATATCATTTAAAATAGTTCCTGCAAGTTGTTTTCCTAGTTCTACTCCCCATTGATCGTAACTAAATATATTCCAAATTACACCTTGTACAAATATTTTATGCTCGTACATAGCTATTAATGCTCCTAACGATTTAGGAGTTAATTTTTCTATAAGCATTGTATTTGTGGGTTTATTACCACTAAACACCTTAAACGGAAGTAGTTTTTCAATTTCTAACGCAGATAAATTTTTAGATTCCAATTCTGTTTTAACCTCTTCCGAGGTTTTACCATTCATTAATGCCTCTGTTTGCGCAAAGAAATTGGCCATTAATTTATTATGGTGATCTGCTTCTCCATATAAAGATTCTTTATACCCAATAAAATCGGCTGGAATCAACTTGGTTCCTTGATGAATTAACTGAAAAAATGCATGTTGCGAATTAGTCCCTGGTTCTCCCCAAATGATGGTTCCTGTTTGGTAATCTACAGTATTGCCTTGGCGATCCACACTCTTACCGTTACTTTCCATAATACCTTGTTGTAAATAAGCAGAAAATCTACTTAAATATTGTGTATAAGGAATAATAGCTTCTGTATCTGCTCCGTAAAAATTGTTGTACCATACGCTTAATAATGCAAGTACTACAGGGATATTTTTTTCGAATTTTTCATTCTTAAAATGCTCATCCATATCGTTTGCACCTTGTAATAATGCATCAAAATTATGGTACCCAACAGCTAATGCTACAGATAACCCTACGGCACTCCAAAGAGAAAAACGACCTCCAACCCAATCCCACATAGGAAACACGTTGTCCGCAGAAATTCCAAATTCCGCTATTTTTTCTGCATTGGTAGAAACCGCTGCAAAATGTTTAGCTATATCTTCTTGTTTTCCATGTTTTAAAAACCACTTTTTAATTGTAGTAGCATTACTCAATGTTTCTTGGGTAGTAAAAGTTTTAGAAACAATAACAAAAAGTGTAGTTTCTGGGTTTAATTCCCTTAGCACCTCATGTACATGATCCCCATCTACATTACTAACAAAATGTAATTTTAAATGGTTTTTATAAAATTTTAATGCTTCCGTTACCATGGCTGGCCCTAAATCTGAACCACCAATACCAATATTCACAACATCGGTAAAAGCTTTACCTGTATATCCTTTTGCTTCGCCAGAAATAATAGTCTCCGTAAAGCTTTTAATATGCTCTTTTACTTTATATACTTCTGGAATAACATTTTTTCCGTTTACAAGTACAGAATCTGTTTTTTTAGCCCTCAAAGCCGTATGTAATACCGCTCTTCCTTCCGTTTCATTTATGATATCTCCCGTAAAATATTTATCTATAGCATCTTTTAATTCTACTTCTTTCGCTAAATCTAGCAACAAATCTAATGTCTCTTGAGACATTCTGTTTTTAGAAAAATCTACTAGAAAATCTTCCCAATGTATAGTATAGTCTAAAGCTCTACTTGCTTTATTAGCAAACAACTCTTTAAGAGTAGTGTTCTTAGTAGCTTTAAAGTGCTCTGTTAATTTTTTCCAAGCTTTAGTTTCTGTAGGGTTAATTTTTTGTAGCGGCATTTTCTTGGTTACTTATTACTAATTCTTCTTCAACTTTTTTAGGATAAGCGGCTTTATCCAATTGTATTTTTTTAGCACTTATAAAATCGAAATAATCTGCTCTAAGTTCTTCTGCTAAGGGTTCTGCTTGTGGTAATTTTTCTTTTAAAGGGTCTACTTGACTACCGTTTCTCCAAAAACGATAACAAACATGTGGCCCTCCTGTGTTACCTGTCATTCCGATCCAGCCAATTACATCTCCCTGCCTTACAAACTGTCCTTTTTTAACATTCTGATTTTTCATATGAAGATACTGAGTAGAGTAGGTTCCATTATGTCTAATCTTAACATACTTACCATTTCCTCCTCTTCTGGTAGATTCTGTAATAGTACCATCTGCAGTAGCCATTATAGGCGTTCCAATAGGTGCTGCATAATCTGTTCCCTTATGCGGTCTAAGTTTATACCCATAATACTTTATCCTCCTTTTTAAATTATACTTGGAAGATATACGGCTAAATTTTACAGGTGCTCTTAAAAAAGTTCTTCTAAGATTATTAGCTTCCTCATCAAAATAATCTACAATATTTTTTAGCGAATCGCTTTCATATGCGAAAGCATAAATAGGTCTCCCGTTATGTTCAAAAAAAGCAGATTCAATAGGACCTGCCCCTGCATAAATAGAATCATTAATATATTTTTCTTTATATATAACCTTAAACTTATCTCCTTTTTGTAGTCGAAAAAAGTCTATCGTCCAAGCATAAACCTCTGATAAATTATTAGTAACATTATAATCTATTCCTTGGTCTAAAATAGCCTCGGACAAGGATGATTCAATTATTCCTGCCGCAACCCTTTCTATATACTTAACTTCTTTTTTATCGGTATAGGCAATTACACTATCTCTTAAATCTACAACCGTATAATTAATACGATCGTTTTCATAAATAAAAACCTGAGCTGCCTCTAATGTGTCTTTAGATTTTAATATGGTATACGATTTACCAACTCTTATCTTACGCACATCAAAAGTATCTTTATACTCCTGAGAAATCTTGTAAATCTTAGGGTATTCTACATGGTTTTGAAGCATAAGTTCCCCGAAACTATCTCCACTCCGAACGGTATCTTTATGTACCTTAAAGTTTTCGAAATTAAAACCAAATTGTTTTACTTCTACTTTTTCTACTTTCTTAATTTCGCCTTTTCCTACCAGAGAATTAACTTCTTTCTTTTCCTTGCAAGCAGTGATAACTATCAATGCTAGTATTGCGCCCCAATATTTTTGCATTATTCTTTTTTATTTTTTTCTGGATTAAAGATATGGTCTACCCATTCCTTTCCCCAATCTTTTAATTCTTGATTTGTATATATCGTTGGAAAAAATATCACCTTTTTAAAACTAGGCGGCAAATATTTCTTCCAATTAGTACCTCCTGTAGCATCTATACTTCCTTTATCCTTCCCTAAATATCTATGAGCAGAACCCATATGCATTAATGGCCAATTTACATTAGCATTTAAGTCTAACGCTTTTAATACTTTGACCAGTTCTTTATTGTTTTGAACTTCTTTAGGAAACTGCAAATATTTATGATAAATAGTACTATCCTGCACCTGTTTAGCTATACGTATTAAACGAGGGGTATATCTATACTCAAACTGTTTTAGAGTTAGTGTCTTTTCTCCAGTTTCACGATCTGTAGCTCCTTTTTTCCAATAAATATTTTCGTAAAGATCTTCTATACTATTTTCTGAAGAAAATAGGTCTCGCTGAGAATGATGAACCAAATTTTCCATTGGTGTTGCATATAACTCAATCATTCTATATTGTACAGATTGAAAACCACTGGCTGGCAAAAGGGCCATTCTATATTTTAAAAATTGCTCTCTTTCCATACCTTTTATCATAATGCCAAAGGAAGAAATAAGAGCTTTATAGTAATTATTAATTCTATTTACTCTATCCATAAAAAAAGAAACATCTTGAGACTTATTATCTACCAGTTGTTTCTGTTCATGCAATATTAATTTAAAATATAGTTCTGTAATTTGATGATACATTATAAATATCTCCTCATCGGGGAAATACGTTTTTGGAACTTGTAGACTTAATAATGTATCTAAATGTATATAATCCCAATAGGTTAAATAACGCTGGTAGAGCAAACCATCTAAATAAGCACTAAGATCCTGACCTGAATCCTTATATTTTTCTTCTAATTTAGATATTTGGGAATCTATCTGCTCTTTATTATCCATTATTGAATTAATCCATTATTATTTTAAATTGGTGCTTAAGACCATTATAGCCGTCTAAATCTGCTTTAATAGACCCTACTGCTATATCTGCTTTAATACGAATTGGAATTCTATTATCATCATTAGAAACCCAAAGAGACAAACTTTCTTGCTCTTTAAATATTCTTCCCGATTGCACTAAAGGTCTAAATTTAAGACATTCTACTTTTCCGTACTTAGTTTTCACTACTTCCTTTCCTAGATACTTCAATTTAAAATTAAAAATACCATCATCATCAAACAACATTTTTAAAGTAATTGCTTCTCCTTTTACCAAATCGGCAGGATCGTAATTATTTCTAAGATAATAGAAAGCAGACAACAAGTCTTGTATACTATCTTGAAGGTCAAAATTAAGCTTTTTCTTGTTCTTTTTATCGTTTAAAATAGCCTGATCTTTCTTATGATCAAAATTTATCTCTACATCTTTCTTATAGCCGCCTTCATTAATCTTCCTTATAAAACGATATGGTTTTCCGTCTTTTTTATCAAAATAAGTCTCATAGGTATCATCCACCTTAAAAAATATACTGGCAAATCCGGTAGTCTCTCCACGTGCAACGACATGATAAACAGGGACATTATCAATCTTAGCAGACTTTACTTGTAAAGTGGCATAACTTGCATTTAATAACCCATAATGCATTCTAAATTTGAGCCATTCTCCTGGTTTAAATGTAGAATTTTCGTTTTGGGCACTACTGAATAAACTAATAAATAGGCATAATAAAAGTATTACTTTTCTCATATGTCTTGTTGTTTATGTTCTAAAATTACTAATAATGAGCACATCATAATAACTAGTAACAATTACTTAAACAAAATTTGTTCCAAAGTATTGTATAAAAAAAGCCCAGTTTTAAAACTGGGCTTTTTCTAAATAACCAACCAAACTTTAAATTATGAAAAACCAATACTTAAAGTTGTAAGGGAACCACCCCTCACTGGTACAAATTTAAATTAAAGAAAGAACCTAATAGCAGGCTTTAACTTACTTTAACGCTTCTATTAACAGTTATTAGTAAATAAATTCAAAAATTAGGTTTTTTTTAAGAAAACAGAGAAGTTCTACACTTTAAAAAAGTGTTTTTTTTGCTAGAACCAATAGCCTAAACTGATAAATAAATTGCCTCCTTTTTCTTCTGGAGACCAAGAATACATTAACTGGATTGGCCCTACAAAAGATTCTACACCATACCCTATACCGTAACCAGAAAAATTGGGAGAAGTAAACCATTCACCTGTTCTAAAAATATCATCTTCTACATTAGCGTAATTAGCAGCTAACATAAAATGATTTTTAGGAGCAATTTCATAATCTAATCTTGCATAAGCCTTTACATAACTATTACCTGGTAGGCTTAAAAAATCGTACCCTATAAAGGATGTAAAATTATTTATAAGAGTGCTTCCATAACCTCCCAATACGTAATCAAAAGCCGCCACACTGGAAGTACCTAATTTGAAACCACCTTCTGTTTCTATATTTAAGGCTAGCTTTTTTGTTATTGGCCATGCAGCACCTAATCTTGACTTAGATATTGAAAATTCTTTAAAATTTTCATTAAAATCTGAGGACCATAGGTAAAAATGAAAATCCCCATTAAAATACAACCCCCTAGTGGGAAAATATTTATCATCATAGGTATCAAAAATTAACTGACTATAAGCACTGATGTAATTATTTTTCTCAAAAATGATTCTATTATCAGAAGAATGAAAAGGTATAGTACTAACACTAGACTCATCACCAGACAATGTTCTTGTACTATATTTTAAAAATTTGTGTTCCGCTCCCAAAGTAAAAGCAAGCTCTTCTCGAAATACTGTTTGAACATATATTTGGTTTGTTAAATCTGTGACATCTAAATTAATTGTATTGATATTAGAGACCCCTGAAACACCATAATTATCATTAATTAAACTAAAATCTATTTCTTCTTCAAAAGCATTAAACCTGGAATTAATTCCAAGACTCCAATAGGTTCCTTTATCAATATAATATTGCATATTGTATCTTACATTATCCCCCAAAATAAAATCAAAAGAAGCAACAGCATCTTTAGTTAAAAAATTCTTTCTTGTGAGATTAATAATTGCGGCACTTTTATACAAATCATCATAATGCGCACCTAATCTTATAAATGTTTTTGTAGGCTTTTCTTCCAAATTTAAAATAAGGTCTTGCCCTATACCATTTTTTAGGAGTTTATATCTATTGGTTTTAAAATTACCCGTAGCCGATAAATTTAAAATTCCTTGTTGTAGTTTATCAAAAGTTATTTCTTCTCCTATAGAAAACCTTAATTTCCCTTTTACATAGCCGCGCGAGTAATTACTACTACCATCGATAATTAATCTACTAATGATTAAAGTATCTTGTAATGTTGTTTTTTTTATAGCTTTTTTTCTTTGCAATTGATTAAAAGCTATTGTTTTAAGTTCAGAAAACTTTTTAATTGCAGCCGCTTCTCCTGTCTTTATTATTTCATCTCCCTTATTAAAGTCTAAAACAGAGTATTCCCCAATATTGGGTTGAATATAAACATCTGTCTCTTCTGACTTTTTCTGCATATCTGTGGCCGCCCTATAATTACTTATTTGAAACAAAACCTCTGTAGCCGATAGCAAATCATCTCTTGCAGATAAACCATGTTGCACATCCACACCAATAATTACGTCCGCCCCTAATGCTCTTACTTGATCAATTGGATAATTATTAACTATACCTCCATCAATTAAAATTTCTCCATTTATAGATACTGGCTCAAAAAGTGAAGGCAAAGTTCCGCTTGCCATAACCGCTTCTGGTAAATACCCCTTATCTAAAATAACTTCTTTTCCTGTTTCTACATTTGTTGCAATACAAACAAAGGGTATAGGTAAATTTTTAAATTCTTTTATATCTTTTACAGGGTACAACAAACGCACAAATTCATTATAAATATTTTGCCCTCCAGAATATGCTGTTGGAACAGATATTTTAAAATTATTAAACGGAAGAGTTATTGCATACCTTTCTGAATCGTCTTTTTCGTAAAAGGTTTTGGCGCTCCTGGGCAAGTTATCTTGTATTAAACTTCCCAGATTAGTATTTTTAAAAATAGAATCTAATTCTGTCGCGGAATACCCCGCAGCATACAATGACCCAACTATTGCTCCCATGCTGGTTCCGCCAATATAATCTATCTTTACTCCTGCTTCTTCAATAATTTTTAATGCTCCAATATGGGCTAAACCTTTAGCGCCTCCTCCACTTAAAACCAAACCTACCTTAAGGTCTTTACGTACTACTAACTCTTGACCTCTAACAATGCTTGCGAAAAACAAAACCAACACTACGGCTACTAGTTTATACATATTAATATGTTATTTTTATTTATTAAAGGTTTCAAATATTTTTTTTGCTTTAGAAAAACCCACAGATTCTGTTAACTTTTCTATACTTGCTTCTTTTACTCTTTTTACAGATTTAAAAGTTTTTAATAGCTCTTCTACCGTTTTGCCTCCTATTCCTTGAATCCTTTCTAGTTCGGAATCTATTGCAGCTTTACTCCTTTTGTTTCTATGAAATGTTATTCCAAATCGATGGGCTTCATTTCGTAATTGTTGGATGATTTTTAAGCTTTCCGATTTTTTATCCAAATACAAAGGCACGGGGTCTTCTGGGAAATATATTTCTTCTAACCTTTTAGCTATTCCGATAATTGCAATTTTACCTCTAAGCCCTAAAATATCTAAACTTTTTAAAGCAGAGGATAATTGCCCTTTTCCTCCATCTAC
The DNA here is from genome assembly GCF_016744255.1 of Maribacter sp. Classification (GTDB taxonomy): domain Bacteria; phylum Bacteroidota; class Bacteroidia; order Flavobacteriales; family Flavobacteriaceae; genus Maribacter_B. Next base: position 8,315 of record NZ_JADGES010000079.1, on the reverse strand, counting down.
AACTATTAATTGTGGCAAAGGCTCATCTTCCATCAATAATCTTTTGTAACGTCTTAAAACAACCTCTTCCATAGAACCAAAATCATCGGGGCCTTCTACTGTTTTAATATTATAATGTCTATACTCTTTTTTTGATGGTTTTCCGTCCTTAAAAACAACACAGGCGGCAACTGGGTGTGTTCCCTGAATATTACTATTATCGAAGCACTCTATATGTCTTGGCTCTACCGAAAGACGAATATCTTTCTTCATCTGCCCCATAATTCTCTTTGTGTGCCTATCTGGATCTATTATTTTATTTTGATTAAAACGTTCTTGCCTATAATATTTTGCATTGCGCTCTGACAGTTCTAAAATTCTCTTTTTATCTCCTAATTTAGGAACAGTCACCTTTATTTCTGGCGCTACTTCTATTTTAAAAGGAAGGTATAATTCTTTAGACATTAAGTTAAATCGCTGCCGTATTTCAACAATTGCTAATAATAATAACTCGGCATCATTTTCTTCTAACTTTTTCTTAATTTCCATAGTATGGGATCTTATAATAGACCCATGGGAAAGTTGTAGAAAATTTACATACGCATAAGCATCGTCCGATATTATAGAAAACACATCTACATTATTAATTTTTGGATTCACCACGGTCGACTTCGACTGGTAATTTTCTAAAACTTCAATCTTCTCTTTTATATTTTGAGCCTCTTCAAACTTAAGCTCACCAGCCAAAACAACCATTTCTTCCTTAAAATACTGTAACGAGTCTTTAAAATTTCCTTTTAAAATTTCTTTTATTTCTGTTATTTGCCTACTATATTCCTCTAAGGATTGATACCCCTCGCAAGGCCCTTTGCAATTCCCTAAGTGATATTCTAAACATACTTTATATTTACCTGCATCTATTTTTTCTTTAGACAAATCATAGTTACAAGTTCTTAATGGGTAAACTCCTTTTATAAGATCCAATAAAATTTTTACAGTTCGTCCACTGGTATAGGGCCCAAAATATGCCGACCCATCTTTTATTAATCTTCTTGTACTAAAAATTCTAGGAAAGCGTTCGTTTTTAATACAAATCCATGGGTACGATTTATCATCCTTTAATAAAACATTGTATCTAGGTCTGTATTTTTTAATAAGATTATTTTCGAGCAACAAAGCATCCGATTCCGTTGGAACCACAATATGCTTTACACTACGAATCTTTGTTACTAAGACCTTTGTTTTACCGTAATCATGATTTTTATTAAAATAAGAAGACACTCTTTTTTTTAAATTCTTAGCCTTACCTATATATAGTATCTTATCTTCTACATCATAAAATTGATACACCCCGGGGCTTTGGGGTATCGTTTTCAATTGTATTTTAAGTGGAATATCAGACATTAAAAAAGGTGCAAATTTAGTACTGGAATATCTTAGGTTAAATTACTATGTTTTTAAATGATATACTATCCATTTTAATTTTTTTTAAAGACTTATCATATAGTTACGCGAATACAGTTTTAATTATGAATTAAATAATTATTACAACGCCAGGTTTTCAATTTGTTATTTTTAATAGCAAATATTTAATATATTATGATAAGCCATAAAAAAATAAGAAATCAATTCTTTTTAAATATTTTATGAGCCCTTTTCTGAAAAATAAAAATAAATATCTGATTTTCAGTATTTTAAATATTCTAAAGGGTGTTTTGCGCGAAATAAACGATAGTCTTTTTCTTACAAATGTGCATTTCATCGATAAAAAAGTGCATTTAATAGGGATTATAACAATTATTTTCCCTATTTTTAAAACATCAAATAAGAATAAACATGGACAGTTATATTATTACACTAGGAACTTACTTAATATTAATGTTGTTTTTTAAAGTATTTTTTGCAGGATCTGTAAAAGAGTAAAAAATAATAATTTATATTGCCGTAAAACTTAAATCAACTTTCTATATGTTGAAAAAAGATTTACGAAAATTATTCTTAGAAAAGAGAAAATCAACCTCTGCACAATCTTTATTAGATGGTGGTTTAAATATTTCTAATAAATTATTACAATTGCCCATTTGGGATTTTAATAATTACCACATTTATTTACCCATTGAAAACAAAAAAGAAATAGACACGAGTTTTATACTCTCTATTTTACAAGGGAAAGATAAAAACGTTGTTATACCAAAAATGATTGGTGTAAATGGGTTAGAAAATTACCTTCTCACAGACAATACAAGACTTAAAAAAAACAAATGGGATGTACCTGAGCCCATTGATGGAATTAAAATAGAGCCTCAAAATATTGATGTTGTGTTTATTCCACTCTTAGCTTTTGACAACAAAGGAAATAGAGTTGGTTATGGTAAAGGATATTACGATACTTTTTTAAAACAATGTAAACCAAACGTAATCAAGGTTGGGTTATCTATATTCAATTCCATAGAAGCTATTACAGATGTCTACAAAGACGATGTTCCTTTAGATTACTGTATTACACCCGAAAAAATATACGTTTTTAATACTCCCTAAATTTATTCTTCTAAGGCGTTCGTTTCCTCTTCGGTAAAAGCCTTTTTATTAAAAACCAACAAAATACCTACTCCTGTACTTATTGCGGTATCGGCTATGTTAAAAACCGGTTCGAAAAACCTAAAATTACCACCACCAAAATAAGGAACCCATTCTGGCCATGTACTGTCTACCATAGGAAAATATAGCATATCTACAACCTTACCATAAAAGAAACCTCCATATGGCTCATCAGAAAATAATGTAGCTACATTATGATAACTCTCATTAAAAATAACACCATAAAACAAGGAATCTAATATATTTCCTAAAGCACCAGCAAAAATAAAAGAAACCGCCACAACTAATGTGTTAGAACCTTTTTTACGAATTACATCATACAACCAATACCCGATTCCTGTAATAGCAAACAACCTAAATATGGTCAATATTAACTTTCCTGTAGCGTCTGAAACAGGCAAAACATCACTTAACTTGGCTCCCCAAGCTGCTCCTTCATTCTCAATAAATAGGATTTTAAACCAACTAAAAACTTCTACTGATTCTCCTAATGTAAAATGTGTTTTTATATAAACCTTACTAAGTTGATCTATGAATAGTAAAATAAATATTAGGACTAAAGACTTCTTTAAATTCATTGTAATTATTATAGAGGGGCAAAAATAGACATTATTATTACATTTTCATTACTTGAATATTTCCAGTGTTAGTGGCTAAGTAAAATTCACTATTCCCTTTTGGCATTATATCTTCTTGTACTTTCCCGTACTTGCTGTTTAATACAAAATTACCCGCGGATTTTTTAACTATAATATCTCCGCTCTGGGTTTCAATATTTATTTTTCCAGAAATATTTGCCAATTCACACAGACCATCCTTAAGAGAAACACGTAACCTTTTATACACTCCAAAACCAATAAAAGTACTACTCGTTCCTAAGACGGATACATCCTTATCTTTAGGAATTGTAATTTTTAAAGCTATAGAAACCACTTTATGCGCACTAAGTTTATCATTGGGATTAACAAAAATAGGTTGAAACTCTGCTCTTATCTGTAAAGAAGGTATATCCTTCTTTATCGTTATGATTAAGTCTCTTTTATATTCTCCCTCTATAGTAGCCTCTACAATAACTTCCTTAATATCTTTGGTTAAAACTTCTACTAAAAAACAATTAGCGCCATCTATTTCAATAGAAGAGATACTACTATTTAGGATAGATTTTTTTACTATTTTTTGAGTATACCCAAAAAAGGAAGATAATAGAACTAGGATACAAATAAACTTCTGAACCATATAGTATAAAAAAACGCCCTGAATAGGGCGTCTTACTTATTTTTGCATATTCTTAGCTTCAATGCTCAGTGTTGCATGAGGCACTAACTTAAGCCTTTCCTTATTAATAAGCTTACCAGTAACTCTACAAACTCCATACGTTTTATTTTCTATACGAAGAACTGCATTTTTTAAATCTCTTATAAATTTTTCCTGACGAATAGCTAATTGCGTATTAGCTTCTTTGCTCATGGTTTGCGAACCTTCTTCAAAGGCTTTAAAAGTAGGCGAGGTATCATCAGTACCATTATTACCATCATTCATATAAGAACTTTTAAGTAACTCTAGGTGGCTTTTTGCTTTCACAATTTTCTCCTCTATAAGAGTTCTAAATTCCTCTAAATCTTTGTCTGAATATCTTACTTTTAAATCTTCTGCCATTTTTTAATGTTTTACAATAAACAATTTAGTGTTTACTTGGTCGAAAACAACTTCCGTTCCACTATCTAATTTTTCTTCAAAACTTAAATCTGCTGTTAAAGTTTCCGTCTTAATATACGTCAAATTATTTGCAACGGCTTCTTCAACTATGCCATCCTTTAATATCTTAACATCTATTTTATCTGTTACTTCAAAACCAGATTCTTTTCTAATATTCTGAATCCTATTTATTAATTCTCTTGCTATTCCTTCTTTTCTTAGTTCCTCATTAATAGTAACATCTAAAGCCACTGTAAGTTTCCCCGATGTTGCTACCAACCAGCCTTCTATATCTTGAGAAGAAATCTCTACATCCTGTAACTGTAAATTAATATTTTTATTTTCTATTGTGATAGATAATTCGCCATTCTGCTCCATTTCTTGGATATCTTCTTGATTAAGACCCATAACAGCTTGTGCAATTTGCTTCATTTCTTTACCATATTTAGGTCCTAAAACCTTAAAATTAGGCTTAATCTGTTTCACTAAAATACCAGAAGCATCATCTAGCAATTCTATTTCCTTTACATTAACTTCCGATTTTATTAAATCTGCAACGGCTTCTATCTCTTGTTTTTGCTTTTCATCTAATACAGGAACCATTATTTTTTGCAATGGTTGGCGCACTTTTATTTTTTCTTTTTGTCTTATCGATAAAACCAAAGAAGAAATAGTTTGTGCTTTTTCCATTTTACTTTCTAAATCTACATCAATAATAGCACTATCGTATTTTGGAAAATCTGCCAAATGTACACTTTCAAAAGCATCCTTTTCTGTTGTATTGGTTAAGTCTTTGTAAAGCCTATCCATAAAGAATGGAGCTACAGGAGCAGATAATTTAGCTATGGTCACTAAACAGGTATATAAAGTTTGATAGGCCGATATTTTATCTTGCTCATATTCTCCTTTCCAAAAACGTCTTCTACATAATCTTACATACCAGTTGCTTAAATATTCTTGTACATAATCTGAAATAGCTCTTGTTGCTTTGGTTGGCTCGTAATCCGCATAAGCTTCATCTACCTTTTTAATTAGAGAATGTAGCTCAGATAAAACCCAGCGATCTATTTCTGGTCTTTCCTCTAACGAAATCTCTTTTTCTGCGTATTTAAAATTATCCAAATTGGCATATAAAGCAAAGAAAGAATAGGTGTTATATAGGGTTCCAAAAAACTTTCGTTTTACTTCAGCTATACCTTCTATATCAAACTTTAAATTATCCCATGGGTTTGCATTAGAAATCATATACCATCGTGTGGCATCTGGTCCATGAGCATCCATAGTTGTAAAAGGATCCACAGCGTTACCTAAACGCTTGGACATTTTTTTACCGTCCTTATCTAAAACCAATCCATTAGATACTACATTTTTATACGCAACAGAATCAAAAACCATTGTTGCAATAGCATGTAATGTATAAAACCAACCTCTTGTTTGGTCTACTCCTTCTGCTATAAAATCTGCAGGAAAAGTTTTTCCTTCATCTATTAATTCTTTATTTTCAAAAGGATAATGCCATTGAGCATAAGGCATAGAACCACTATCGAACCAAACATCTATAAGGTCGCTCTCGCGTTTCATAGGTTTTCCAGAAGCTGAAACTAGAGTAATTTCATCTACAATATTTTTATGTAAATCTATCTTTTCATAGTTTTCTTCACTCATGTCTCCTACTACAAAATCTTCGAAAATATCTTTGTCTAAAACGCCTGCCTGTTGTGCCTTAGCCATTTCTTCTTTCAATTCAGAAATAGAACCAATAATAATTTCTTCTTTACCATCTTCTGTTCTCCAGATTGGTAGAGGAATACCCCAATATCTAGATCTAGAAAGATTCCAATCATTAGCATTTGCTAACCAGTTCCCAAATCTGCCTTCTCCCGTAGATTTGGGTTTCCAATTAATGGTTTGGTTTAATTGGAACATTTTATCCTTTACATCGGTTACTTTAATAAACCAAGAATCTAAAGGATAATATAAGATAGGTTTATCTGTACGCCAACAATTTGGGTAACTATGCACATACTTTTCTACCTTAAATGCTTTGTTTTCTTCTTTTAAACGAATAGCAATTTCTACATCTATAGAACGCTCAGGAGCTTTACCATCTTCATAATATTCATTCTTAACATACTTACCTCCCCATTCGCCTAGTTCTGATCTAAATTTACCTTGTAAGTCTACCAATGGAACAGGGTTTCCGTTCTCATCTAATACAAGCATTGGCGGAATTTCTGGTACCGCTTGTTTTGCAACCATAGCATCATCTGCTCCAAAAGTAGGTGCTGTATGCACTATACCTGTACCGTCTTCTGTAGTAACAAAATCTCCAGAAATTACTCTAAAAGCATTTTCTGCGTTTTGGTAAGGCTGCACAAAATCTATAAGTTGCTCGTATTTTACACCAACAAGATCTTTCCCTTTAAATTCTTTTACAACATAATATGGTATTTTTTTGTCTCCAGATTTATATTCTAATAGCTCTGGTTTTGTTTCTACTGCATTAAATTTTCCTGCAAATTGTTTCCCCACCAAATTTTTAGCCAAAATTACATTCATGGGTTTAAACGTATATTGGTTATACGTTTCTACTAGAACATAATCTATTTTAGACCCAACGGTTAAAGCGGTGTTACTTGGTAAGGTCCAAGGTGTTGTTGTCCAAGCTAAGAAAAAGATAGTTCCCTCATCCTTTAAAAAATCTGGAAGTGTTTCATTTACAGCCTTAAACTGTGCTGTTACTGTAGTATCTGTAACATCTTGGTAGGTTCCTGGTTGATTTAACTCGTGCGAACTAAGCCCTGTACCTGCTTTGGGAGAATACGGCTGAATAGTATACCCTTTATATATAAGATCTTTATTATAAATTTGTTTTAGAAGCCACCAAACCGACTCCATATATTTAGATTTATAAGTAACGTACGGGTCTTCCATATCTACCCAATACCCAACTTTCTCAGTCATTTCATTCCAGACGTCGGTATAACGCATAACTGCTTTTTTACAAGCTGCATTATATTCTTCTACAGATATTTTTTTGCCAATATCTTCTTTAGTAATCCCTAGTTCTTTCTCTACTCCTAATTCAATAGGTAATCCATGGGTATCCCAACCGGCTTTTCTTTTTACCTGAAAACCCTTCATAGTTTTATACCTAGGAAAAATATCCTTAATGGTACGCGCCATCACATGGTGTATACCTGGCATACCATTTGCCGAAGGTGGTCCTTCATAAAAAACATAACTTGGTTTCCCTTCTTTGGAGGAAACACTTTTATCAAAAATATTGTGCTCCTTCCAATATTGAAGAATTTCTTCTGCCACTTTTGGCAAGTCTAAATTGTTGTATCCCGCAAACTTCATTATTTCAGTGCTCTACCTTTAAATTAAGGCTGCAAAATTATAAATTTTGATTGAATAATAGGTCTTTAAAACCAATCAATATACTTCCTTACACCTTCTTTCTTAGATAATAACATCTAGAATTCGATTTATTACGTATATATTTGCGTTGAAAACATATTAAACACTAAAAAACATTCACAATGAAAAAAGTAATTTTAGGATCAATTTTAATGGTTGCACTAAGTGTATCTTTCGTATCATGTAGAGAAGCTGCTGACAAAGCAAAAGATGCTACTGAAGCTGCTGCTGACGCTGCAACTGACGCTGCTGATACTGCTAAAGATGTAGCTGGTGACGCTGCTGAAGCTGCAACTGATGCTGCAGGTAACGCTGTTGACTCTGCTAAAGATGCTGCCGGTAACGCAATAGACGCTACCAAAGATGCTGCTAATGGAGCTGTTGATGCCGCTAAAGATGCTGCAGGTAATGCTGTTGATGCAACTAAAGGCGCTGCTACTGATGCTGCTGACAAAGCTAAAGATGCTGCAGGAGCTGCTGCTGATAAAGTTAAAGATGCCGTAAAGCACTAAAAACTTATTTGTCTCGTCCTAAATAATCGATACAGATTATTAAAGGATTAAATTTATTAATTAAAGCTGAACAATGATATCATTGTTCAGCTTTTTTGTTTTGTACTG
>NZ_JADGES010000166.1 GCF_016744255.1 Maribacter sp. | reverse complement strand
TCAAAGGATAACATATAGATATTAGCAAGTAGAGCGCTAATGGGTAGACCTTGGGGAATTCCAATTAGTTCTTTTCTTTCGTTTTTTTTCTGATTTTTATGAATTATAATATCAGAATCTAAAAGATCTTCTATTTTTTCAAAAAATGTATGTTTACCAGTTTTTCTATGGTTTGATAATTCTTTTTCATCAAAATGGCCCATTTTAGTTTTTAAATCATTCAATTTCACATAAGAAAAACGAGTGGCAGCCTTAAAAATATTGAAATGATCTTTGGGTAAGCTTTTCTTCTTTAAAATTTTAGCCCATGCTAGTTTTAGCATTTTGTGATTTAGAGAAGGGAAAAAATTCTCAACATCTAAAACAAGAGAGACGCAATTTTCTCTTCGTTTTATTTCTTTAAAGACATCTTTAGCAAAATGAACATTGTTTTTAAACTTGTGCTTGTCATCCGTTTCTATTTGTCTGTAAGCTGATATTGAGTTGGAAAGAAGGGTGTTTTCTTGTAGAAAAGCTTCGTATTTTGGGGTTATTATTTTTTGAGTATAATAGGAGAATATATGAGCATCTAAATGGCTAGCATACAAAATTTCTCTAATTTTTGTGTTAGATACTAAATTGCCATTTTTTTCCTTTTTATGAGACCGTTTGTTAACTCCATTAAAAGCAGATTCTTTATATCTTCTTTGCTTTATTTCTTTAAAAATTAAAGGATAAAAAGAATGTTTTGCTACCATAGCATTATTGGAAGTATAGTACTGTATTTTTTCTCTAATAGATTTTGGAGTCTTCTTAGAAAAATGAGGATACCCTCTGTCTTTAAACCAATCTTTTTGTTTCTGCATATTTAAAAGTAAGAAGAGTTCTCGCACGTAATTTAATAACGAAATACAACTTAACATCTTAAAAGATTGAACCATTAACCGAATTCTCGATTCACGTTGCAATTAGACGTTCATTATATTAAATCCTTTAGAAATGATGTTTAATCAAATTCTCGTAGACTTAATGACCGTAGTGGTAAATATGGCAGTTAATCTATTGTTCTTAAAGAAATTAGATTGGCGCGATATTTGCACTACCTTATTTGGCTTAGTATTGACTTCAACGTTGAAGGAGATACTAAGTCAAATGTTGACAGAATACTTAATTTCCGTATTTATTATCCCTTTAATATTAAAGGTCGAATTAAGTGATTAGATTTAAAACTAATACAGTAGTTCAACAAATGTCATACTTCTTAAACTAAAGAACTCTCTTACTTGCAGTAAATGTAAGAATTTATTCTATTTTTATAGAAAAAATGGCGATGTCAATAAAAAAACACTTTAATATAGGTGAGATTGTAACTTTTAAATCTCATCCATTATTTCGTAATCATTCATCAATAAAAGAGATTGGTGCTCAAGTACCGCCATTAATGTTGGTCAAAGAAGTGTATTATGATAACCAGAAGTTTATTAAAAATTATAGTGATGAAGTAGAGAACGCACAGATTTCTGATGACATAAAATATTTGTGCGTATTTTTTAATGCAAATAAAAGCCAGTTTGAAGAAAAAATGGTTTATAATTCTTTTTTGAAAAGTTATTTAGATTTAAAATATTTCAGAATTTCAGAATCTAAGGAAAAACATGAAAATGTAGAATTAATAAAAGAGGTTAAAGCTTACGAAAATGTAACTTATAAATTTGGAGAAGTTGTACAGTTTAAAACAAAAAAACTAGAACATCGAAAGTCCTACGAGGGCAATAGTGAAAAGATAATGAATACATCTTTTCAAACTCCAGATTTCTTATTGTCAGGTATTAAAAATCATGCACAAACTGATTTGTTTTATTCTGATGGGAGTCCCAAGCGAGTAATAACCTCACAATTATTCAAAGTAATTTGGTTTAATCATTTTCAACAAAAATATAGTGAATATTTACTACCTAAAGAATTTTTTGTAAAAAACTTATCGCTTTAAAGAGTCACTTAAGCCTAAAACTTCTTGTTTTAGAATCAAATTGAATAATATCTGAAGGAAATAGGTTTTCAAAGTGCTTTTGTTCTATTAATTCACACGGCTGTCCAAAGGGGTTGTCTTTCCCATTTATGAGTAGCATTTTATCACACAATTGAATAGCTAGTTCAATTTCATGCGTAGTAAAAAGTATTGTTTTTTTAGTAGTGTATGCTATTGATTTTAAAAGTTTTAGGATGTTTGCTTTATGGTAAAGATCCAAGTGTGTTGTAGGTTCATCTAGTAGCATAATAGAAGTGTCTTGCGCAAGTGCACGAGCAATCATTACGCGTTGCATTTGGCCATCGCTAAGTTCGTAACACTTTTTATGTTTTAGGTCTTGCAAGTCTACTTTAGCAATAGAATCATTTATTACATCTGTGTCTTTTGTGCTTAAATTACCTATCCAATTGGTGTACGGCTGTCTTCCTAGAGCTATAAGCTCTATTACAGTTAGGTTTTTAGAGGCAATTTTCTCGGTAAGTACTAAACTTATTTCTAGCGCTAGTTCTGGAGAGGTATAGGTGTTTATATTTTTGTCGCGGATATTGAGCTCTCCAGACAATGCTTTTTGAACACTGCCTATTGTTCGTAATAGTGTAGACTTTCCTGCGCCATTGACTCCTATAATAGCAACAAGTTCCCCTGTATTAGCAGAAAAGTTAATTGGAGTGCCAATTTGTGTATGCTGCTTTTTGGTTTTGTACCCAATTTTAAGATTTTGGGTAGAAAGAACGCTATTTGTTTTAGGAGTATTTATGGCTTTTTCTTTTAGATTAAAATATCATTTTTCGTTTTCGGACTAATAGCCAAATCACCACAGGAGCCCCAATAATAGATGTTATAGCATTTATAGGTAAAACACTTGCAGAATTTGGTAGTTGTGCAACGGTATCGCAAAGTAACATTAAAATAGCCCCATAAATTAAAACTGCTGGCACTAATATTTTGTGATTTGTTGTGTCGAAAATTTGTCTTGTTAAATGTGGTACTGCTAAGCCTATAAAAGCAATTGGGCCAGCAAAAGCTGTAATACTACCAGCTAATAAACCTGTAGCTATAATTATTAAATACCTCATTTTTTTTATGTTAATACCCAAGCTGCGTGCATAATTTTCACCTAATAGCATGGCATTTAAAGTTTTAATAGAAAGAATACTTAGTATAATTCCTAAAAGACATAAACCCAAAAGAATTCCTAATTGCTCCCAGGTTAAATTACCAATGCTACCAAAGGACCAGTATACGTATTGTTGCAATTTCTCCGCATTGGTAAAATAAGAGAGAACACTTACTATAGCAGAGGTAATACTCCCGAACATTAGACCGATAATTAATAGAGCCATAGTATCTTTTACTCTAGATGCTACGATAATAACAGCAAGTAGTACCATAAAACTACCTATACTAGAAGTAACGGCTAAAGAAACGTTAGATATTAGATTAAA
>NZ_JADGES010000078.1 GCF_016744255.1 Maribacter sp. | reverse complement strand
GTAAAAGGTACGCAAACCAAGCCTCTGACACCCATAATGCAGTAAAATCCATACCCTATTATCATTACAAAAATTTTGAAGCTTTTTTTGAACACCTTCCTAAAGGAGTACGTGTAGTAGGGGTAGAAAAAACAGATAGAGCCGAAAATTTAGAAACATTTTCTCACCCAAAACGCTGTGTTTACTTATTAGGAGCCGAAGACAATGGATTATCAATAGAAGCTATTGAGCGTTCACATTTTTTAGTTCAATTTAATTCCATCTACAGTTTAAATGTAGCGGTTGCCGGGAGCATAGTCTTATACGACAGAAGCAGAAGCAAACCAATGCAATAACAGATGACAACTAGTCATGACTTGACCCCCTCATCCCTTGATCCTTTATGACTTGATCCCTTCTCAACCAAGACCAAAGTTATTATAACAAAAAATCCCAGCATCTAGGATGCCGGGATTAAGTCATAAATTTTAGTTGGCCCACAAGGACTCGAACCTTGAATGTCGGTACCAAAAACCGGTGTGTTACCAATTACACCATGGGCCAATACTTATTAAGAGCGTGCAAATTTAAAACAAACTTTCATTTGCGCAAGCATTTTTTAAAAAATAATTAAAAAATAGTAAAATCACTTGTTAAAGGTTTGTCAAAAATATTCCTTAGTATCTATATTAATTAGTAAATTCGCCTATCAGGTAAAACTTCAAATTACATGTTTTCTAAGAACTTCAAAAAATGGGACACCATCCTTGGATGGGCAGTTTTCTTCATAGCACTTATTACGTATTCATTAACTGTAGAGCCAACTAGTAGTTTCTGGGATGCTGGGGAATACATTGCAACCTCCGCTAAATTACAGGTAGGTCACCCACCAGGAGCACCATTATTACAAATGATTGGAGCTTTTTTTGCTATGTTCGCTTTTGAGCCCGAGCAAATAGCGCGTATGGTAAATTTTGTATCTGGTGTATCTAGTGCCTTTACCATTCTTTTTATGTTCTGGACTATTACCAATCTTACCAAAAAATTAATAGACGAAGACAAAAAGTTTACCAACAGCAAAGCTATTGCTGTTCTAGGAAGTGGAATTGTCGGAGCGTTAACTTTTACATTTTCCGATAGCTTTTGGTTCAACGCTGTAGAAACCGAGGTTTACTCTATGGCCAGCTTCATTATGGCGGTGTTACTATGGATGGGTCTTAAATGGACCGATAGTTTAGATGACCCGAGAGGCAATAAATGGATCGTTTTAATTTCCTTTGTAGTCGGTTTAACATTCGGCATCCAATTTATGGGCTTTTTAGCTATCCCTACCATTGGTTTACTCTACTATTTTAAAAAATACAAAAAAACTACGGTAAAAAACTTTCTTATCGCCAACGTAGTTGTTATAGCAATACTAATGCTAGTATATAAATTTTCTCTTACCTATGTTTTGCAATTATTCGGATGGGGAGAAGTTTTCTTTGTAAATAATATTGGGCTCCCTTTTAATTCAGGGTCTATAATAATCGGAATTCTATTTATAGGAGCCTTCTATTTTGGCTTAAACTATACTAGAAAAAACAATTTTAAAAGCGCAAATACGATTGTACTTTGCCTTTTATTTCTCTTTTTAGGATTCTCGTCTTGGCTTATGTTACCTATTAGAGCCAATGCCAATGTTGTAATTAATGAGAATAATCCATCAGATGCTAGATCTCTACTTGCCTATTACAATAGAGAGCAATACCCAGGCGTAGACAGCCCTTTTTATGGTGCTTATTTTTCTGATGCTTTTGCAGATGCTGGACCTGAAAGAGACGAAAAACCTAAATACGAGAAAGATTACACTACAGGTAAATATATTATTGTAAATCATTTTAAAGATGCAATGCCTGGACCTAACGAAAAGCACTTAGGCCTTCTCCCAAGAATGTGGAGTACGCAGCATGCAGAAAACTACATGCGTTATTTTGGCCCTTTAGACTTTAAAATGATTAAGTCTAACGACGAACTAAGAAAAGCCGTTAACCAAGTTAAAAACGGTATGAAAACTGGTGAAATAGACACTGAGCAATACATTAGCTTCTTAAGAAGGTTTAGTGACTATATCGAGGTGCAACCACCTAGTGTTTGGCAGAACATAAAATATATGGTAGAATTTCAATTCGGCTATATGTACATGCGTTATTTTATGTGGAATTTTGCGGGTAAGCAAAATGACATTCAAGGGCGCTATAATGAAAACGGAAATTGGATAAGTGGATTTACCCCGATAGATAGTTGGCGCTTAGGAAGTCAAGAAAACCTTCCTAGCGACGTATTAAATAACAAAGGAAGGAATACCTATTTCTTTTTACCCTTATTTCTTGGTATTGTAGGTTTATTTTTTCAAATTTCTAAAAATCCAAAACACTTTTGGGCCTTGTTAATATTTTTCCTTTTTACTGGTTTAGCTATTCAGTTTTACACCAATCCTTATATCTTTCAACCTAGAGAAAGAGATTATTCTTTGGTAGGCTCCTTCTATATTTTTGCCATTTGGGTAGGAATTGGTGTCTATGCCCTTTTCAGTGAATTCAAAAAATTTATCAACCCTAAAATTTTGGCACCAGCAGTTACTACTATATGTCTATTAGCGGTTCCTTCTCTTATGGCTTACCAAAACTGGGACGACCATGACCGTTCTGGTAAATTCACTGCAAGATCATCTGCTAAAGCATATTTAGACTCTTGCCAGAAAGATGCAGGTTCCATAATATTTACTATTGGAGATAACGATACATTCCCGTTATGGTATGCTCAAGAGATAGAGAATTACCGTACCGATGTTAGAGTTATATGTACTAGTCTTTTTGAAACAGATTGGTATGTGGACCAAATGAAAAGACAAGCATACACAAGTGACGCTATACCATCTCAAATTACACATGACAAATATCGCTGGGGATCTAGAGATGTACTATACCACCAAGGCATTACAGAAAATAGATGGCCTCTTAAAGATTTTATTAACTGGATAGATAGTGACAAACCAAGAACAAAATTAAAATACATATTACAACAACAAGGTGGAGACATTAATGACTATCCTGAAAATACGCAGAATATAGTTTACTACCCTACCAACAAAATACGTATTTCTGTAAACAAGAAAAATGCTTTAGAAAACGGCATAGTTAAGGTTAAAGATTCCGCTCTAATGGTCGATTATATCGATATAGATTTACCCTCTGCCATTACAAAAAAAAGCATGATGATGCTAGACATCTTAGCAAATAACGATTGGAAAAGACCTATATACTTCTCTGGTGGTAGTTTTGATGATGCCGAATACATTTGGATGAAGGACTACTTACAGCTAGACGGGCTCGCTTATAAACTTGTACCTATTAAAACCAAAAGACAAAATTCTTTTGATATGGGCCGTATTGATACGGACGTTATGTACAAGATTGTAAAAGGATGGGATTGGGGTAATTCTGGGTCTAATATTTACCACGACACCCAAACTCGTATTCAAGGGTTATCTTTCCGAGGCAATTTAGCTCGTCTTATGGAAGCTTTAATACAAGAAAACAAGATCGATAAAGCAAAAGAAATAATAGATCTTTCTATAACACAAATGCCAGTAGATTACTTTGGCTATTACACGTTTGTAGAACCTTTTGTAGATGGATATTATAAGGTTGGAGAAACCACAAAGGCTAGAGCTTTGTTCGATAAGCTAAAAACAAAATACCAAGAACGCCTAAATTATTATGCTAGCACTACTTTAGATGAGCAGTACAGTAAAATTGATGATATTATTACCGATATGGAGGCATATAGAAGAAATATTGATATCCTTATCTCTAATAACGATCGTGAGATGGCAGAAAAGGAAACCCTAATATTCAATGAATATATAGATAAGTTCCAGCATTTTTATAAAGATGATATTTTAGAAGAGCCTATAGAGTCCCCTGCAACGGATCCAGACCTAAAAGACACGGTAACGATAAAAGATACTACACTCTCTACAGTATCTGAATAGCGTTAAAATAAGACACAAAAAAGCAAGGCATTCCTAATGTATACCTTGCTTTTTGTTTTTATAAAATATTAAATTTTATAAGTATTCGCTCAGAATACCAATAAGAGTATTAGCATCTTGCTCCCCGCTTTGGCGCCAGACCATCTCCCCTTTTTTGTATATCATTAAGGTTGGAAGACCTTTTACCCTAAGAGCCTGAGACAACTCTTTATTCTTATCTACATCAATTTTTATAACCTTTCCCTTATCACCTAAGGCTGCGGCCACATCTCTTAATACAGCATGCATGGCAGTAGAATGATCATTCCAATCTGCATAAAAATCTAACAGTACAGGAACATTCAAATCTATTAATTCACCAAATTTAGACATATAAATAACTTTGCTTTATTAACCAAAAGTAAGAAAAATTGTTAAAACAGATATACAACACCCCTAATTACACCCAAATCGATAGGTTAAATTCATGTTAAGGATTTCTTCTTAAGAGTAATTACAGTGATTTCTGGCCAAATACCAACTCTTCCAGGATACCCTAAAAACCCGAATCCACGATTTACATTTATAAACTGACCCATTTCTTTATATATACCCGCCCAATACGTATATCGCCATTTAACAGGACTCCACTTAATCCACCCTGGAATCTCAATTCCAAATTGCATTCCATGGGTATGCCCACTAAGAGTTAAATGATAATGATACGGATCATTTATTACCTTTTGCTCCCAATGCGAAGGATCATGACTCATTAGTATTTTAAAATCATCCTTATTAATTTCAGCAGCAGCTTTACCTAAATCTCCTGCCTTTTTAAAACCTCCTTTACCCCAATTTTCAACTCCAACCAAGGCTATTTTATCATCACCTTTTGTTAAATATCGACTTTCATTTAATAACAAATCAAAACCAATTTCTTTCTGCAAGGTTTTTAACTCTTCTAAGTTTGCTTCTTTTAATTCATCTGTTTCCCAAGACACATAATCCCCATAATCATGATTTCCTAAAACAGAGAACTTACCATCTTTAGCCTCAAGGGTTGCAAAAAGATCTTTCCACGGATACATTTCCTCCGCTTTATTATTTACCATATCGCCAGTAAATAACAACACATCACTTTTTTGCTTATTAATTAAATCTATTGCATACTCGATCTTCTCACGGTTATCAAAACTACCACTATGTACATCCGATATTTGAGTGATTTTATATCCATCAAAAGCATCTGGCAAATCGTCATATTCTAAATTGTACTTTAATACTTTAAAATTATACTTGCCTTTATACATACCATACAGTAAACCACCAAATGGTATGGCCGCTATACCCATAGCGATAAAACTTAAAAATTTTCTTCTTTCTGGTAAGCTAAACTCTTTTGTTTCTCCCCAAAAACGATAATAGGTTGCCGATAGAAATCTAAATATATCCTCAGAGAACAGAAAAATAACTGCAATCACTTTAAAAACCATCATGGTTAAAAGAAAACCAAAGGCGTAGCTTTTAGGTCTACTTAAAACCCTACCCATCTCTTCTCCTAAAGTAAATTGATATATAAAATTTCCCAGCACCAGTAACGATATAGCTATATAGGTAAAAAACACCCAAGGAAATCTACTTACTGTTTTTAGAGCTTGTAAAACATACACTCCTAAACCTAGGTATATTAAAATAAAAATTATCCATCGCAACATTATTCTTCTTTTTATGTAAAGATATTTGTTTACAGCACCTTTTCTACGTTTTATAATTTATTTAACGCTAGACACCATTGCTTTAATCGCTTTAAAACTTGTCTCCATAATGATGTTATCTTTTAAAAAAGAAGCAGAATACATTGAAATTTTTGTTGAAAAAATTTCTCTTCTCTTAATTTCTACGCCCGAAAGATGAACATACATAAAACTTTTTTCTATAAAAACCTTCGCATTATCGGCATTAATTCCTCCTCCAGGCATAATAACACAATGTTTAGCAATGTTTTTTAGCTCTCGCAAAAACACTACACCTAAGACTGCTGTTTTTTGCTGCCCAGAAGTTAATATATAATCCACTTTTAACTCTTCTAATTGTAGCAATGCTTTTTTAGCATCCTCTACCCAATCAAAAGCTCTATGAAAAGTAAAGTTTATTCCTTTAGAATCCTCAATCAAAATAGCGGTTCTAGCGACATCAATTTCAAAATTTTCAGTTAATATTCCCGAGACGACACCATCAAAACCCAAGTCCACACATAATTTAATATTCCTTCTCATTATCTGGAACTCCGAATCGGAATATGTAAAATCTCCACTACGAGGTCGAACAAGAACATGCACAGGAATAGACACCTGTTCTTTTACACTTTTTAACAGACCATAAGATGGCGTTACCCCTCCTACACCCAACTCCATACAAAGCTCTATTCTATCTGCTCCAGCTTTTTCTGCATTTATGGCCGATTGCAAAGAATTTGCACAAACTTCTACTTGCATTTCCTTATATTTAGAATCCTAAATTAACAAACGTAACCCGATGAAAAGAAGAAAGTTTCTAAAAAATTCAACTTTAAGTACTGCTGGCATTTTATCTGCCACTTTACTAACCTCTTGCAAAGAACAAGAACCTCTTAAAAAATCGACAATAAACACACCCCCTATTAAACCTATCGCTATTTGCACATGGAACTTCTTAAATGCTACAGCAAAGGCCTGGGAAGTATTAAATGCTGGAGGAAATTCTTTAGATGCCGTTCAGCAAGGTGTAATGGTAGAGGAAGCAGATACAACTAACCAAACTGTAGGTGTCGGAGGAAGACCAGACCGAGACGGCAATGTAACCTTAGATTCTTGTATTATGGATAAAAATGGTAATTGCGGTTCTGTAGTTTATCTGCAAAACATTGCTAGTCCAGTTTCTGTTGCCAGAAAAGTAATGGAAGACACACCACATGTAATACTTGCAGGAAAAGGTGCCGAACAATTTGCCTATGAAAAAGGGTTTAAGAAAACCAATCTATTAACAGAGCAATCCAAAAAAGAATGGTTGGAATGGAAAAAAACATCGGAATATAAACCTATTATAAATATTGAAAACCACGATACTATTGGCATGCTTGCCATAGACAAAAATGGAGATATTTCTGGAGCATGTACCACTAGTGGAATGGCATATAAAATAGGCGGTCGCGTTGGAGACTCTCCTATTATTGGAGCCGGACTTTTCGTAGATAATGAAATTGGTGCAGCAACAGCAACAGGTGTTGGCGAAGAAGTAGTACGGACGGTAGGTAGTTTTTTAATCGTAGAGCTTATACGACAAGGAAAAACACCCCAAGAAGCTTGTGAAGAAGGCGTAAAACGCATTATCGCAAAAAACAAAGACAATACCGATTTTCAAATAGGATTTATCGCCATCAATAAAAAAGGAGAAACAGGGAGCTATTGTATCCAACCAGGGTTTACATATAGATCCTATTCTAAAGAAGGACATATAAACATTCCATCAAAGTCATATATAAAAAGTTAGCATTTTATTAGTCGTATAACATTAAAAAGGAAACTATAAATTTTATTCCTTATCACATTAATTCGTAGTTTTGAAATTCTACAATAACAACACTAATGGCAGAACAAAAAAAACTTTTTTTACTCGATGCATTTGCATTAATTTTTAGAGGATATTACGCACTTATAAAAAATCCTAGAATTAATTCTAAAGGAATGGATACCTCTGCAATAATGGGTTTTATGAATTCTTTATTAGATGTAATACGAAGAGAAAAACCAGATTATTTAGCGGTTTGTTTTGATAAAGGTGGTAGTGTAGACAGAAAAGAAATGTTTCCAGAATACAAAGCCAATAGAGACGAGACTCCAGATGCTATACGTATTGCTGTTCCTTATATTCAGAACATTTTAAAAGCTATGGATATTCCTGTTGTTGTTTTAGAAGGGTATGAAGCCGATGATATTATTGGAACTTTAGCCAAACAAGCTGAAAAAGAAGATTATAAAGTCTACATGGTTACTCCGGATAAGGATTTTGGGCAATTAGTTTCCGAAAATATATTCATGTATCGTCCAGCACGTATGGGGAATGGTATAGAAATTTGGGGGATTCCAGAAATACAAAAACGTTTTGGCGTGCAACGCCCTGAGCAAGTAATAGACTACCTGGGGATGATGGGAGATGCCAGTGATAATATACCTGGATTACCAGGTGTTGGAGATAAAACTGCTAAAAAATTTATTGAACAGTTCGATTCTATGGAAGGCCTTTTAGCAAACACAGACAAGCTTAAAGGTAAAATGAAAGAAAAGGTGGAAGCTAACGGAGAACTCGGTTTGCTTTCCAAAAAACTAGCTACTATTGATATTCATTGTGATGTAACTTTTAAAGCAGATGATTACAAACTTTCTGCTCCTAACAGTGAAAAAGTACAAGAAATTTTCGAAGAGCTAGAGTTTAGAAGATTAAGAGAACAATTCTTAAAATTATTTGCTCCACAACAAAATGAAGAACCTACAGAAGCTTCCGCCAATATTGAAAAAACAAACCCTAAAAAAACTTCCCCTGCTGGAGAGGGGCAATTTTCTCTTTTTGGTGGAGACGGAGATTCTCCTGCAACATTAGAAGTTATTTCTAGCAGAAAAACAATTAAAGATGTTGCACATGCATATCAGAGTGTAGCACCAGGAATGGCAATGAAACTTTTTGTGCAAAATTTAATGAAACAGACTTCCGTTTGTTTTGATACAGAAACCACAGGGTTAAATCCATTGACAGCCGAATTAGTAGGAATTGCATTTTCTTGGGAAGCCACTAAAGGGTTCTACATTCCTTTTCCAGAAGAAAAAGAAGAAGCACAAAGTCTTATGGAACAATTACGCCCTTTCTTTGATGCAGAGGGTATTGAAAAAATAGGTCAAAATTTAAAGTACGACATTAAAGTACTTCACAAATACAATATAAAGATAAAAGGCTCTTGTTTTGATACCATGTTAGCGCATTATTTAATTAATCCGGATATGCGCCATAATATGGATGTTCTTGCGGAAACCTATTTAAATTACACTCCCATTTCAATTACAGAATTAATTGGAAAAAAAGGAAAGAACCAACTTTCCATGCGCGATGTTCCCCTAGAGAAACAGACAGAATACGCTGTAGAAGATGCCGATATCACCTACCAATTAGCACAACAATTTAGACCAGAATTAGCAGAAGCTAAAACAGACGGTCTTTTTAATGATATTGAGATTCCCCTACTCCATGTTCTTGCGGATATGGAATTAGAAGGTATAAATCTTGACAAAGCTTTTCTAAATTCTCTTTCGGAGGATTTAAACAAAGACATAGAAAACCTAGTAGCCAAAATATATGACGCTGCAGGCGAAGAATTTAACATTGCTTCTCCAAAACAATTAGGAGAAATCCTATTTAACAAACTAAAACTAGTAGACAAGCCTAAAAAGACAAAAACAGGTCAGTTTTCTACTGCGGAAGATGTACTTTCCTATTTAGCCAAAGACCACGAGATTATCCAGAATGTTTTAGATTATAGAGGCCTTGCTAAATTAAAAAGCACCTATGTAGACGCTTTACCAGAGCAGATTGAAGAAAGTACGGGTCGTGTACACACAGACTATATGCAAACTGTAGCTGCAACAGGTAGATTAAGCAGCAACAATCCTAACTTACAAAATATTCCTATCCGAACAGAAAGAGGCAAACAAGTACGTAAAGCTTTTGTTCCTAAAAATGAGGAATACACTTTATTGGCTGCGGATTACTCACAGATAGAACTGCGTATTATTGCTGCATTAAGTGAAGAAACCACCATGATTGAAGCTTTTAAGAACGGGGAAGACATCCATGCTTCTACCGCCTCCAAAGTTTTTAATGTCCCATTAGAAAAAGTAACGCGGGAACAACGTAGTAATGCAAAAACTGTGAATTTTGGAATCATATATGGTGTTTCTGCTTTTGGATTAAGCAACCAAACAGACCTTTCTAGAGGAGAAGCCAAAGAACTTATAGATACCTATTACAAAACCTACCCAAAACTACGCAGCTACATGAGCGAGCAAGTAAATTTTGCTCGTGACAATGGATATGTGCAAACCGTTTTAGGCCGCCGTAGATACTTAAAAGACATTAATGGCAATAATGCTATTGTTCGTGGCGCAGCGGAACGTAATGCTGTAAATGCTCCCATTCAAGGAAGTGCCGCAGACATTATAAAAATTGCTATGATTAATATTCATAAAAAATTAGAAGAAGGCAATTACAAATCTAAAATGCTTTTACAAGTACATGATGAATTAGTTTTTGATATACACAAGCCCGAATTAGAAGAGCTACAGACTTTAATTAAATCGGAAATGGAAAATGCGTACACAATTGCGGTTCCATTAGATGTTGAAGTAGGCTTAGGTGATAATTGGCTCGAGGCGCATTAAGACTTAATGTTAAATATTAGTCAAAATTGATACTCATAACGCTATAATTGTAATTATAGCGTTATTGTTATATACAGAGGACTACGTATTATGAACAGACTCATTCTTACTCTACTTATAACATTCCTATTTAGTATTGCAATTAATGCACAATCTAATAGCATTAAAAATGAACTGGTAAAAACAAGCGTAAAGGTTTTTCCAAACCCTGCTACAAATGTTGTTAATGTATTGGGTTTACAGAACTCTAACACCTCCAGCATTACAATACTAGACACATATGGAAATATAGTCCTAAGACATATATGGGAAATAAGAAATAACGCTATTAACATTCCGATTTCCTCTCTCACTCCAGGTATTTACATAATCACTATACAATCTAAAGAACAACAAATACAAACAAAATTTTATAAAAAATAAGCACAAAAAACCACCTAGGGAATTCTAGGTGGTTTTTTGTGCTTATTTAAGGATTAATTTCTATTATTTCTTTTTAAATACTAATTCTCCTTTCGTGTTAAAATTAGGAAGATCTAAACCCTCTGCATCTACAGTCATTTTATTTCCATCTACAGTTGCTTTTGCACTAACGTCATCCCCATCCTTATCTTTAAATTTAATCACCCCATTTTCATAAGTATACGTTGTTGTTTGAGTGTCTTTTTCTATTGGACATGGAACCACTAATCCTGTTGGACCAGCACTAATATTCAAATAATTAATAGCATTCTCAGTAATTAAAGTAGCATCATTCTTAAATTCAAAAGTAACTATCGTACAGTCTTCCTTCCTTAATTTATTTAGAGCATCTTCTGCTAAATTTAAATAGGTTCCAGCAGCTTCTGCATCCACTTGAAACTCGGCCAGCTCCCACACTCCTATAATGCCTTTATCATCAGCAATAGCATCTTTAGAACATGATACAAGTAAAGTACTCATTGCCATAAAAGTAAATATTATTTTTTTCATTGGTTTCGTTTTGGTTATGGATTAGTTTTATACTTCAACCAAACGAAAAGTAAGGAACTATATTGCAATACTATTATTATAATACAAAACAGATAGATAGTCATTACAAATTAAGGTACTATCTTTTTCCTGCCCTAAACATAGCTATCTAAATTCTCCCGTAAAAGTATTCATGGTATCCCTGCTACCTGTAACTCCTTGAGGCCACACCAATCTACAGTCCACCACTCCCTATCCATTAATTAGTAACGATACATCAAAATAGAATTCTAGCTAAAATTCCAAACACTTCCAAAATACCATCTACTACAAATTACTATACCCACATCTAAAGGAGGTATAACATATTCTAACATCAGCTATGTATAATCTCTAGAAAGAAAGGATAGAACAAGAAAACACCATTATTAGGTATTAGGAATAACGAGTATTTCATTTTTTGAATTAATTTAGTTATACATAAAGAACTTTAACTTAATAAATTCTACAGTATGCTTCAATATAATTTTAACAAAACTAAGGCCATCTGGAAACTTAAAAACAATAGAAAAAAGTAAACAACAGAAAAAAGTAAAAAATAATAAGAAACAACCATTTGTATTTCAACTTAATAGTTGTACATTTGCAGCCCTCTTACAGGGAAAGAAGTGTATAATAGAAAAAAACAGCAGTAGTGGATACATTAAGTTATAAGACTGTCTCAGCAAATAGAGCAACCGTAAACAAAGAGTGGTTATTGGTTGATGCTGAAGGTCAAACATTGGGACGTCTTGCTTCTAAAGTAGCAAAATTACTTAGAGGAAAGCATAAGACAAACTATACTCCTCACGTTGATTGTGGGGATAACGTAGTTATTATTAATGCAGAAAAGATAGCTCTTTCTGGTAACAAATGGGATACTAAATCTTATAGCCGTTACACAGGATACCCTGGAGGACAACGCCATACATCCGTAAAAGATATGTTGGCAAAAACTCCTGGTCGTATTGTTGAGAAGGCTGTAAAAGGAATGCTTCCGAAAAATAGATTAGGCGCTGAATTATTCAGAAACCTTAAGGTTAATGTTGGGCCAAATCATGATCAAGAAGCACAAAAACCAACTGTTGTTAACATAAACGAATTAAGATAATGGAGATAATTCACAAAATTGGTAGAAGAAAAACGGCTGTAGCTCGTGTTTATCTTTCTGAAGGAACAGGAAATATTACAATAAATTCTAGAGATTTAAACGATTATTTCCCGACAGCAACTTTACAATACAAAATTAAGCAAGCCTTTACCTTAACAGATACTGTAGATAACTACGATGTTAAAGTAAATGTATTTGGAGGTGGTAGCACAGGACAAGCAGAAGCTATTCGTTTAGCTTTAGCTAGAGTAATGTGTGAAATCGATGCTGAAAACAGATTAACACTTAAGCCAGAAGGTCTTTTAACTAGAGACCCAAGAATGGTGGAACGTAAGAAATTTGGTCAGAAGAAAGCTCGTAAGAAATTCCAGTTCTCTAAACGTTAATACAAGATTACCAGGGTATTCTAACGAATACCCTTTTTTTATATTTTTAACTAGTTCATTGAAAGTCTCAAAAGAGAGACACTTAAAAATCTTATTATCTTTTCTATAAAGTAATAAGTATAGGGTAGATTTAGAATCTCCCATATTAGTTTAGCATCTAAATAATAGAGGCTTGCATTTACATGCATACCACTCTAGTATTGCTAATTCATAAGAACGTAAACTAAAACAAAATGGCGAGAGTCGAAGTAAAACAATTATTAGAAGCAGGTGTACACTTTGGACACCTTACAAGAAAGTGGAATCCAAACATGGCTCCTTACATCTACATGGAGCGTAATGGGATTCACGTAATCAACCTTTACAAAACAGTAGCAAAATTAGATGAGGCTAATGAAGCTTTGCGTAAAATCGCAGCTTCTGGCAGAAAAATCTTATTTGTTGCAACAAAAAAACAAGCGAAAGACATCGTAGCTGAAAAAGTAGCTAAGGTAAACATGCCTTATATTACGGAAAGATGGCCTGGCGGAATGTTAACCAACTTTGTGACTATCCGTAAAGCTGTTAAAAAAATGGCTTCTATTGATCGTATGAAGAAAGATGGTACATTCATGACTCTTTCTAAAAAAGAACGCCTACAAGTAGATCGTTTAAGAGCTAAATTAGAAAAGAATTTAGGTTCTATTTCTGAAATGACTCGTTTACCAGGTGCCCTTTTCATAGTAGATACTATGAGAGAACACATTGCCGTTAAAGAAGCTCAAAAATTGAATATTCCAATTTTTGCAATGGTAGATACAAACTGTGACCCTAGAGATATTGATTATGTTGTACCAGCAAATGATGATGCATCTAAATCTATAGACATTATTATGGAGGAAGTTACTAATGCTGTCGCAGAAGGGTTAGCAGAGCGTAAATCTGACAAACAAACTGCTGCTCCTAAAGTTGAAGCAAAAACTGAAGCTCCTAAAAAAGAAGCACCAAAAACTGAAGAAGCGCCAAAAACTGAAGAACCTAAAGCCCAAGTTCCTGTAGCAAAAGCTGCCGCTGCAAAAGCAGATGATTTAACAAAAGTGGAAGGTATTGGACCAAAAGCTGCTGAAGCTTTAGTCAATGCTGGATTTGTAACTTTCGCTGATTTAGCTAAAGGTGAAGCTGAAAAGATTAAAGAAATTTTAACGGAAGCAAGCTCAAGAATGGCTCATTTAGATCCAACTTCTTGGCCAAAGCAAGCACAAATGGCTGCTGACGGTAAGTGGGATGAGCTTAAAGTATGGCAAGATAACACAAAAGGCGGAGTAGAATAGGAAGCACAATAAATTGTTTTACTACTAAAACTTTACCTTAAAACTTGACACAATTATTGTGTTTTATTTTACATAATCCAAAAAAATAAAAGAAAATGGCTAAAATTACCGCCGCAGAAGTAAATAAATTAAGAAAAGCTACAGGCGCAGGAATGATGGACTGCAAAAATGCCTTAGTAGAAGCAGAAGGAGATTTTGACAAAGCAATTGAAGTTCTTCGTAAAAAAGGACAGAAAGTTGCAGCAAAAAGAGCCGATAGAGATTCCTCTGAAGGCGCTGCAATATCTAAAGTAAACGCAGACAACACCGTAGGTGTTGCTATCGTTTTAGGTTGTGAAACTGATTTTGTTGGTAAAAATGAAAACTTTGTTGCTTTAGCAAATGAATTAGCTGAAAAAGCTATTAATTTCGACAACAAAGAAGACTTTTTAGCATCTGATTTTGGCGGAATGACTGTTGCTGATAAATTAATTGAGCAAACTGGTGTTATTGGTGAAAAACTAGAAATCAACGGTTTTGAAAAATTAGAAGCTCCTTACGTTGGCACTTATGTTCACATTAACAAAATTGCTGCTTTAGTTGGCTTAAATGCTAAAAACGAAGAAGTTGCTAAAGATGTAGCTATGCAAGTAGCTTCTATGGGCGCAACAACTTTATCTTACAAAGATTTTGACCCAGCATTTGTTGCTTCTGAAACAGAAGCTAGAATTGCTGTAATAGAGAAAGATAATATTGAATTAGGTCGTTTAGGTAAAACACTTAAAAATGTACCTCAATATATTTCTATGTCTCAGTTAACTGCTGAAGTTTTAGCTAAAGCTGAAGAAGCTGCTAAAGCTGAATTAAGTGCTGAAGGAAAACCAGAGAAAATTTGGGATAAAATTCTTCCAGGAAAAATGGAAAGATTTATTTCTGACAACACCACTTTGGATCAAGAACAATGTTTATTAGATCAGAATTTTATTAAGAATGAAAAAATAAATGTTGCTCAATACGTAGAGTCGGCAGGAGATTTATCTGTTGTAGATTTTAAGCGTGTTGCTTTAGGATAATTCCACAATACATTATATTTATCAAAACCGCCTTATAGGCGGTTTTTTTATTCCTTATAGCTTTGTAATCACACTCTTACATTGCATAAAAAAAGCTACTGAATTCAGTAGCTTTTTTTTAGATATCCATTAAAGTTTATTCCCTAGTTATGTAGCCAAGCATGCTTTAAGGTTAATGCTGCTTCTGAAACTTCTTTTAAGCTCCTTATCTTAGTAACCTCTAACATTGGCGTTCCCACAACACCTTCTACAACTTTTTCTTCTCCGTTGCGCTCTACAATGATTTTTATAGGTGTCTCAGCTGTCCAACCAAAGCTTTCCCCTATAATAGGCCTAATCGCTTCTAAATTAATAGGCGTCCCGTTAATACTCTTAATAACGTCTCCTCCCTGAATACCTAAATCTGTAAAAAAAGAACTTAAAGCAATCCCATTACGAATAAAAATAGTGTTATCATTTTTAGCATCTACATCAATAAAAGGTATATCGCCCTCTAAAAAATATCCTGTTTGTTGCTTCTCGGTTTTACTTCCTAGACCCACTTTTGCCAAATAAATATTGTAATCTATTGGAGTGCCACCAATAACATGGGCATCAAAAAATACACGTAGTTCTGGATACGTCATCTTCACTATTTCATCTATCAATTTATCATCTTCAAAAGGAGTAGAAACATCATACTTTCTCGAAAGCTCCTTCATTAGCCATAGGACACCCTTCTCACCATTACTTAATTGACGCAAAGTAATATCCAACACCATGTTAATTAATGCTCCCTTTTCATAAACATTAGCATAATTAGCCTCGTAAGGCTCTTCTAATATATTTTTACTCATTGTTGTAAATGACATAGCATCATCATAACCCTTAGAATTACTAACCTTGTCCATAATTCTTTTATAAAACTCTTCTTCAGTGATTAAACCTTGTTGTATTTGAAAAAGATTAGCAAAATATTCCGTAGTACCTTCATACATCCAAAGATGTTGCGACATCTTTGGATTATTAAAATCGAAATACTGCACTTCTTTAGAA
>NZ_JADGES010000077.1 GCF_016744255.1 Maribacter sp. | reverse complement strand
AAATGTACACCTCTTTTCTATCCTAACAATGACTTTTATATACTTTTTTTGAGAAAAATTTTACATAATGCCAAAAACCCTTATTAACAAGATGTTAGAGAAAAACTAAAATAACATTCCTCTCTAAAAACAAACCACAACTCTTAAATAAACATAAAGAGCACCCTATATAATAAGCCTAAACCTTACCTCTCCCAACAATCATTCAACCACACAAACGTAAATCAAACCAAAAAATACACCCTATATAGCATAGAAAGACTAGGCACCCAACAAAGAAAGCTTGCTATTCCTTATACAATAGACTAAAAACATATAAAGTAAATTGTATGCATGAACTCAACATACTATCTTTGCTTCCTTATAGTTAAAAAGCAGGAATGATTAAGATTACACTACCAGATGGCTCTATTAAAGAATTCGCAAAAGGCGTTACTCCTATAGAAGTAGCTAAAAGCATAAGTGAAGGATTAGCTAGAAATGTAATTTCAGCAAAATTTAATGATACTATATTAGAAACAGTATCTCCAATAAATGAAGACGGAGCACTTACCCTCTTTACTTGGAATAATACAGAGGGCAAAAAAGCTTTTTGGCATTCTAGTTCTCATATTGTTGCGCAAGCAATTGAAGAACTATACCCTAATGCTAAATTGACTATTGGCCCTGCAATTGATAATGGATTCTATTATGACGTTGATTTTGGAGATAACAATATTTCTGAAAAAGACTTTGGAGCTGTTGAAAAAAGAGCAATCGAAATTGCAAGAGGCAAGCATGATTTTAAAATGCGTTCTGTTTCCAAAGCAGAAGCTCTTGAATTATACAAAACACAAAACAATCCCTATAAGGTAGAGCTTATTGAAAATCTGGAAGACGGAACAATAACTTTCTGCGACCATGATACTTTTACTGATTTATGTCGTGGAGGACATATTCCTAACACTGGTATCGTAAAAGCTATTAAAATATTAAGTGCAGCTGGCGCATATTGGAGAGGTGATGAAAAAAATACACAACTTACAAGAATATACGGCATCTCTTTTCCTAAACAAAAGGAACTTACCGAATACCTTCATTTACTAGAAGAGGCTAAAAAAAGAGATCACAGGAAATTAGGCAAAGAACTAGAACTTTTTACTTTTTCTCAAAAAGTAGGCGCAGGATTACCCTTATGGCTTCCTAAAGGCGCTGCTCTAAGAGAAAGACTAGAGCAATTCTTAAAGAAAGCTCAGAAAAAAGCAGGCTATGAAATGGTTGTAACCCCTCATATTGGACAAAAAGAACTTTATGTAACTTCTGGCCACTATGCCAAATACGGAGAAGATAGCTTTCAACCTATAAAGACCCCTAAAATGGATGAGGAGTTTTTATTAAAACCCATGAATTGCCCTCACCATTGCGAAGTTTATAATTTCAAACCTCATTCTTATAAAGACTTACCGAAGCGTTTTGCTGAATTTGGCACAGTATACCGCTACGAACAAAGTGGAGAGCTACACGGATTAACTAGAGTCCGTGGGTTTACACAAGATGATGCTCATATATTTTGTACACCAGACCAATTGGCCGATGAGTTCAAAAATGTGATTGACCTTACGCTATATGTACTAGGCTCTTTAGGTTTTGATAATTTTACAGCTCAGGTTTCAGTAAGAGACTTAAACAATCCCGATAAATATATTGGCAAAGTAGAAAATTGGGAAAAAGCGGAGAATGCCATTATTAATGCTGCAAAAGAAAAAGGATTAGATTTTGTTGTTAAAAGTGGAGAAGCTGCTTTTTACGGTCCAAAATTAGATTTTATGGTAAAAGATGCTTTAGGAAGAAGTTGGCAACTAGGAACAATACAAGTAGACTACAACTTACCTGAACGATTTGACCTTACCTACAAAGGCAGTGATAATGAGCTCCATAGACCTGTAATGATACACAGAGCTCCTTTTGGAAGTTTAGAGCGCTTTATAGCTTTAATGCTAGAACATACAGGCGGAAATTTTCCGTTATGGCTAATCCCAGAACAGGCTATTATCTTGCCAGTTAGTGAGAAACATGAAATATATGCAGAAAAAGTTTTTAATTCCTTAGAAAATAACGAAATTCGCGCTCTTGTAGACCGTAGAAATGAAACGATTGGCAAGAAAATACGAGAAGCTGAAATGAGTAAAATCCCATTTATGCTTATTGTAGGAGACAATGACCAAGAACAAAACACCATATCTGTTCGTAGACATGGAGGAGAAGATATTGGAGCCATTAGTATAGAGAAGTTTACGGACTTGGTAAATAATGAAATAAACAGTACCTTAAAGTCGTTCTAAAAAAAATAAGTTTAATTAAAATATTGAAGTCATAGCAATTCGAAAAAGATTTAGGCCACAACCTAGAAGGGAGAACAAAAACCCACATAAAATCAACGAACTCGTTATTTCCCCTAACGTTAGGTTGGTCGGAGATAATATTGAGGTTGGCGTATACACATTGCAACAAGCAATGGCAAAATCAGAAGAACTAGGATTAGATTTGGTAGAAATTTCTCCCAAAGCAGATCCTCCTGTTTGTAAGATTATTGATTACAAAAAATTCCTTTACGAGCAGAAAAAGCGCGAAAAGGTAATGAAAGCGAAAGCTTCCAAAGTTGTAGTCAAAGAGATACGATTTGGTCCTAACACCGATGATCATGATTATGAATTTAAAAAGAAGCATGCTGAAAAATTTTTAGCTGAAGGCGCTAAACTTAAAGCATATGTTTTTTTTAAAGGACGATCTATAGTGTATAAGGACCAAGGAGAAATTCTTTTATTAAGACTTGCGTCTGAATTAGAAGAATTAGGAAAAGTAGAGCAAATGCCTAAATTAGAAGGTAAAAGAATGACCATGTTCATTGCTCCAAAAACCAAAAAATAAGAACTAATATTTAATCTATTATAGATTTTAAAGATTAGAACATATAGCATACTGAGTATCTGCCTATTTAAACGTAGGCAGTTTCAGCATAAAAAAGTGAGATAATTTAATACAATAGGACAAAATGCCTAAACAGAAAACAAAATCCAGTGCTAAAAAGCGATTTAAGCTAACAGGTTCTGGTAAGATCAAGAGAAAGCACGCTTTTAAGAGTCATATTTTGACTAAAAAATCTAAGAAGCGTAAGCTTAAGTTAACACATTCAGGTTTGGTACACCAAGCCGATGTTAACAGCATAAAAGAACAATTACGCTTAAAGTAATTTTTCTTTTCGGTAAACAATTATTAACCCTGGAGTTAGGCAAATAAAAGAGTCGAGTATTCGCCCGCCTACTACAAAAACAATTTAAATTATGCCAAGATCAGTAAATGCAGTAGCTTCAAGAGCCAGAAGAAAAAAGGTGATGAAGCAAGCCAAAGGTTACTTTGGAAGACGTAAAAACGTTTGGACAGTAGCTAAAAATGCGGTTGAAAAAGCAATGTTATATGCTTACAGAGACCGTAGAAACAAGAAAAGAACTTTCCGTGCACTATGGATTACCAGAATTAACGCTGGTGCTAGATTACATGGAATGTCTTACTCACAATTTATGGGAAAAGTAAAAGCTAATAATATAGAACTTAACAGAAAGGTTTTAGCAGATTTAGCAATGAACCACCCAGATGCTTTTAAAGCAGTTGTAGAGCAAGTTAAATAAATTTAAGAACGTTATCTCACTATAAGAAAATCCGATTCTAACGAATCGGATTTTTTTATTTCTTAATTTTTTCTATATGGAATCCTCTGTTGTATTTAGATAAACGTATCTCTTTTTGAATATAAACCATTATGAAAATTCTAAGATAAAAAGATGAAAATAAGATTTACCACTACAAAATTAATCCCAATGAAATACCTTTACAAAAAACTAAAGAATGGATTTATCTAAAATAAAAATGGTTGTAACAGATATGGATGGAACCTTACTAAATTCTAACCATGAAGTAAGTAATCGTTTTTTTGAGTTACACCAAGGCTTAAAAGATAGAGGCATTCAATTTGTAGCCGCAAGTGGTAGACAATATGATAGTATAATAGACAAACTTTCGCCTATAAAGGATGATATAATTGTAATTGCAGAGAATGGCGGTTTTGTAATGCAACAAGATAAAGAACTTTTATCTACCCCTCTTCCTTTACCTATTAAGAACGATATACTGAACCTAATAGAGAACATGGAAGACATACACCCAGTTCTTTGCACAAAAAACAAGGCATACCTTTTAAATACCTCTACTGAATTCGCAGATAAATTGAAGGAGTTCTATTCTGCCTATGAAATGCTAAACGATTTAAGAGATTACACTGGTGAAGTTTTAAAAATAGCTATCTACCATTTTAAAAGTTCCGAAGATTATATTTATCCACATGTAAAACATTTAGAGCAAAATATTAAGGTAAAAGTATCTGGTCTAAATTGGTTAGACTTATCCGATGTTAATGCTCACAAAGGACATGCTTTAAAGAAAGTTCAGGAGCTTTACCATATTTTACCCGAAGAAACGATGGTATTCGGTGACTATAATAATGATTTGGAAATGCTAGCCATGTCTAAATATAGTTTTGCAATGGAAAATGCACATGAAAATGTGAAAAAAATCGCCAATTACAGTACCGATAGTAATGATAATTTTGGAGTAGAACGCATTCTAGAAAAGCTTATAAAGAACTGAATTACGTTTTCTGCTTCTTTTTTCTTGCAGCAGGAAATAATACATTATTAAGAATTAAACGATATCCTGGTGATGTGGGATGCAACTCTAATTCTGTTTTAGGGTCTCCTACCCTATGCTGATAATCTTCAGGGTCGTGCCCTCCATAAAAAGTAAAGAAACCTTTTCCTTTTATTCCATGAATATATCTTGCCTCTTCATTAATCTTATTCTCTCCCAAAACTAGCACTGTTGGCTTTATTTGCTCTCTTGCAAATGATGTGGTCTGCCCCATAAAGCCTTTCACCAAAGAAGTGTGGTTTTGACATAACATAGTTGGCACTGGATCCCATTTAGCAGAGAAATCCATCAAAGTAAAATAATCCGTTTCCTTAGATATACTTCTTCTCTTGCTAGTCATATCAATAGAAGAAAACTCGTATTGCAAAGGGTTCCTTTCTAAAACAAAATCTGTAAAAGCGAAAGATTTTTTATAATCTAATTTACTTTGGTAACTGGCTTCTGATGGATCACCATCAAACATTGGTTCGCAAATATCAACGCCATCTGCAGCTAAAGCTATATCAAAACTATCTGTTGCGGAGCACATAGCAAACATAAAACCTCCTCCGATTACATAATTTCTGATTTTTAATGCTACCGCCCTCTTTTCTTCTGAAACTTTAGAAAAGCCCAATTTTGTTGCTAAAGCTTCGGCATTTTGCTTTCCTTCAATATACCATGGTGTTGCTCTATAACTACCATAAAATTTTCCATATTGCCCTGTAAAATCTTCATGATGTAAGTGTAACCAATCATACAAGGCTAATTTATCTTGAATTACATCTTCATCATAAACGGTAACATATGGAATTTCTGCATACGTAAGTACCATGGTTACCGCATCATCCCAGGGTTGCTTACTTTTAGGAGAATAGACTGCTATCTTAGGAGCTTTTTCTAAAACTACGGCTTCTTGGTTTTGCGAAGGACTACTAATTTTTTGCAATACTGCATTCGCTTGACCGTCTGATAAAATTTCAAAAGAAACCCCACGTATTTGACATTCTTTACGAATAGCCTCCCCATCTGGAAGTAAAAAAGAACCACCCCTATAATTAAGGAGCCATTGTACTTTTTGTTGCTTTGCCAAAACCCAATAGGTTATTCCATATGCTTTTAAGTGGTTTTTCTGAGATTCTGCATCCATAGGAATTAGAATAACGGATCCCGACAAAGTGGATAACGAACAAAGAAATAGCAAAAAGAATACTATCTTTTTCATAAATGTTTTTAGTATAACCTATCCTCAAAGATAACTCAAAAACAAATAATTCCTATGCGTAAAACCATACGGACTACTAGAATATATTTAGCATCTAGAAGGGAACATCATTATTATCTGGAGAACCGTCGTTCATAGAACTACCAAAAGCCTCATTAGCATTTGGGAGATTTTTAGTAATGAATGGGTTATCATCCTCCTCATTCATTTTAGATTGGAATTCAAACGGAGAATCGAAATCATCTAAATTATCGAACTTACCTTGGTTACCGATAAACTTAAGACGAATATTCTCTAAACCACCATTTCTGTGTTTTGCAACAATGAATTCGGCTTGCCCAGCAGTAGGACTTTGTTCATCATCATCCCACTCATCAATCTTATAATACTCTGGTCTATATATAAAAGAAACAATATCGGCATCTTGCTCAATTGCTCCAGATTCCCTTAAATCGGATAGTATTGGTCTTTTACTTCCTCCACGAGTTTCCACAGCACGCGATAACTGCGAAAGTGCAATTACAGGCACATTTAGTTCTTTTGCTAAAGCTTTTAGGTTCCTAGAGATAGTAGATATTTCTTGTTCTCTATTTCCTCCTCCTTTTTGACTACCACCTGCTGTCATCAACTGCAAGTAATCAATCATAATCATTTTTATATCGTGTTGCGAAGCCAATCTTCGACATTTTGCTCTTAAATCGAAAATAGATAATGAAGGAGTATCATCTATAAACAAAGGTGCCGCCTCTAAAGACTTAACCTTTACATTTAATTGCTCCCACTCGTGTTTCTCTAATTTTCCTGTTCTTAATTTTTCAGAGGACAGACCTGTTTCCGATGATATTAATCTTGTTATTAACTGTACAGAAGACATTTCCAGGGAAAAGAATGCAACTGCGGTATTAGAATTCACTGCAATATTCCTTGCCATAGATAATGTCAAGGCTGTTTTACCCATACCTGGACGTGCAGCAACAATAATTAAATCACTC
The DNA here is from genome assembly GCF_016744255.1 of Maribacter sp. GTDB lineage: Bacteria > Bacteroidota > Bacteroidia > Flavobacteriales > Flavobacteriaceae > Maribacter_B. The sequence goes on along the minus strand of NZ_JADGES010000077.1, from coordinate 9,413 downwards.
GGTTGCCAACCAGAAGTAAGTTTATCTAACTTATCGAAACCAGAAGCAACACCACTCATTCCTTCTTTACCTGCTATTTCTTCAATACGTTTTTTAGCTTGTATAACTAAGTTCTGTGCCGTTTCTGCCGAACGTTTAAGGTTACCTTGTGTTACATCGTATAATTTAGACTCCGCATTGTCTAATAAATCGAAAACATCTGTAGACTCATCATAAGCAGCTTCAATAATTTCTCCTGATATTTTAATTAAACTACGCTGAATAAATTTTTGAAGAATTATACGTGCATGAAATTCAATATGTGCAGAAGAAGCAATCTTTTGGGTAAGTTTTATCAGGTAAAAATCACCTCCTGAACTTTCTAACTTGCCATCTTTCTTTAATTGCGTGGAAACGGTTAATAAATCAATAGGTTCCGAGGTTTCGAACAATTTAAAAATAGCCTCAAAAATGTTTTTATGCGCTTCTTTATAAAAAACATCTGGATGAAGAATATCTATAACATCATCTACCCCCTTTTTATCAATCATCATAGCCCCAATCACAACCTCCTCTAAATCAACTGCTTGAGGTGGTATTTTACCTCTTTCTAAATTAATTAGGGTAGATTTATCTATTTTACGACCAATAACTGGGTTCGGTTTTTCCATGAATACGAAAATATACAATTAACCTTTAGTTAATGTGGATTTCTATGTTTACGATATCCACAGTTGACTAAGATTATCTGTTAATAAGTTACAAAATTATGTTGATAACAAAAAAAATCCGGAATTAAAATTTTCCGGATTATACGAAACAAGATAAAACATGCGGTTAGCCATTAAAGACACCCATATTTGCATATTTATCCATTCTTTTATTTACTAAATCTTTTGGTGATAACTTTTTTAATTCTTCAAAATGTTCAACTATTTTGTTTTTTACGGTTTCAAACGTTTCTTCTCTATTAGAATGAGCTCCACCGGCTGGTTCTTTTACAATCTCATCGACAATACTCATTTTTTTCATATCAGGAGCAGTTAATTTTAAAGCATCTGCTGCTTGTTCTTTAAACTCCCAACTTCTCCATAAAATAGAAGAACAAGATTCTGGAGAAATAACAGAGTACCATGTATTCTCTAACATTAAAACAGAATCACCTACTCCTATACCCAAAGCTCCACCAGAAGCTCCTTCACCAATAATAACGACTATAATTGGTACTTTAAGGCGTGTCATCTCCAAAATATTACGCGCAATGGCTTCTCCTTGACCGCGTTCTTCAGCCTCTATTCCTGGGTAAGCGCCTGGAGTATCTATTAAACAAACTACAGGTACATTAAACTTTTCGGCAGATTTCATTAATCTAAGTGCCTTTCTATACCCTTCTGGGTTTGCCATACCAAAATTACGGTATTGCCTAGTTTTTGTATTATATCCTTTTTGCTGACCAATAAACATAAAACTTTGGTCATTTACTTTTCCTAAACCACCAATCATTGCCTTATCGTCTCCTACATTTCTATCGCCGTGTAATTCTAAAAAAGAACCTCCACAAATGGCATTAATATAATCTAGTGTATATGGTCTGTTTGGGTGCCTTGATAATTGTACACGTTGCCAAGCAGTAAGGTTTTTATAAATAGCCTTACGTGTCTCTGTTAGCTTTTTCTCAATTTTCTTGCAGGTTTGGGTAACATCAACATCGCTCTCTTCTCCAATAATTACACACTTATTTAACTGTTCTTCCAGTTCTTTAATAGGAAGTTCAAAATCTAAGTATTCCATAAGTCAAATAGGTTTCGTTAGTTTATGCGAACAAATATAAAACTTTAAAGTAAATGGTCTCCCTTAGTTATTCTTTAATTTTTTTCTATTTTTAAGAATAGCGTTTGCAATCACGGTTCCAAATATAATAAGGGCGCCAATATAAAACATAGGGTTTAACTCTTTGTTTTCGCCAAGAATAATAAAGGCCAATAAAATACCATATACCGGCTCTAAATTCGTGGTTAGCATTACCGTATAAGGAGATAAAAAACGCATTACCTTTACAGAAGCTATAAAAGCATATGCCGTACAAACGGATGCTAGAATAAAAATATACAACCAATCTATACCTGAAACATTAAAAAAGTCTTGGGAAAATTCTCCTGTAATCAAAAAATAAACAGATAAAAACGCTACTCCTGCACCTAGCTCAACAAGAGATATAACCGAAGGTTTATCTGTTTTCACCAACTTTCCGTTTATTATTGAAAAAGTAGCTGCTAAAAATGCTGATATTGCCGCTATAACCATTCCATACCAGTGTGCTGAATCTACTCTAAAAATTAAGTATAAGCCCAGTATAACAATGGCTCCAAAAAGGATTTCATATTTTATTATTTTTCTACCATACCAAATAGGCTCTAGTAATGCTGTAAAAAATGCTCCAAGAGACATAGTTGCCAAAGCAATAGATACACTTGAAACTTTAATTGCCATGAAGAAAGAGACCCAATGCAGCGCTACTATAACTCCTCCAAAAACCATCCACAAAAAAGATTTTTTAGATAATTTAAAATGCATTTTTGAAACTAAAATATAACCTGCAATTAAAAGAGATGCAATTAACATGCGAAACCAAACTAGCCGTAAGGCATCAATGATTATAAGCTTTCCTAGAACCGCTGTAAATCCCCATACAAAAACTATGAAGTGAAGGTGAATTAAGTTTTTAAACCTATCGCTTTGCATTCTGTAATAGATAAAATGCAAGCAAGCCAAAAACCACATTAGGAATAACCACTGCTAATAACGGTGAAAAACCAGATTGCTCTGCTAAGACCCCAAAAACCTTATCAAAAAAGACATAGATAAAAGCTACTAATATCCCAAATGCCAAATTAATACCCATACCGCCTCTTCTCTTTACAGAAGAAACAGCCACTGCAATTATAGTCAAAATAAAAGCTGTTAAGGGCAAGGCCCATCTTTTATACTTTACTAAAATATAGGTATTAATGTTAGATGCTCCTTTCCTTTTTTGGCTTTCAATAAAGGTATTAAGCTCGAACAAATTTTTGGTCTCCGCTACATAAGAAACAGGTGTTAAATCGTCTATTTTAAAAGTAAATAACGTATCTAATCTTCTTTTACTTTCAATAATAGCTGTATCCCCGACAATAGTTCTTTTTTTATAGGATGTAAGTCTATAAACACTATCCTTTTCTACCCATCGAATATTAGATGCTGCTATTTTAAATTCTAAATTGTTTTCTTCATCAAAACGCTCGTAAGAGAAATTATGACCAATCTGTCTTGCAGGGTCAAAACTACTTACGTATATAAAATCTGTTTCGTTTAATTGATTGTATATGTTATTCGTAACACGATCTTTTTTTCCTTTTTTTAGGTATTTATACTTAAACTCATTAAACCCAAGGCTTGCTTTTGGCACTAAAAACATGGCCGTAAAAAACATAAGAATAGCAACAAAACTTGCCCCTATTAAATAAGGCCTTAAAAAACGATTGTAAGAAACCCCTGAGCTAAGAATAGCAACAATCTCTGTGTTATTCGCTAATTTTGAGGTGAAAAAAATTACCGATAAAAACAAAAATATAGGAAATAACAAACTCCCTATATAAACTGTAAAATGTAAATAATAGATAACAATTTCATTGACTGGCGCCTCATTATCAATCATTTTGCCTATTTGCTCCGCAAGGTTCGCCATGATACCAATAGGGATAAAAAGCAATAACATAACCGTAAAGGTGGCCAAATATCGTTTTAATATGTATCTATCTAGTATCGTTAGCATTACAATCTTTTATCCATTTGTTTTACCATCCCATCTTTCCAAACTCTAAAGTCTCCTGCTAATATATGTATTCTAGCTTCCCGAACTAACCACATATAGAACCCTAAATTATGAATAGTAGCTATTTGTTTTCCTAGATATTCATTGGCTGCAAACAAGTGTCTTAAATATGCTTTTGTATATTCTCTATCTACAAATGTGGTTCCATCTGGGTCTAGCATGGAAAAATCGTCTTCCCATTTTTTATTTTTTATATTTATTGTTCCGTGTGCTGTAAATAACATTCCATTTCTGGCATTACGGGTTGGCATCACACAATCGAACATATCGATACCTAAAGCAATATTTTCTAAAATATTAATTGGCGTCCCTACTCCCATTAAATAACGTGGCTTGTCTTCTGGCAAGACTTCGCAAACTACTTCTGTCATGCCATACATTTCTTCTGCTGGCTCACCAACAGAAAGACCTCCTATTGCATTACCCTCTGCTCCTGCATTTGCTATATATTCGGCAGATTGTCTACGTAAATCTTTATAAGTAGACCCTTGTATGATAGGAAAAAATGTTTGCGCATAATCATACTCAAAAGGAGTTTTATCTAAATGCGTTATACATCGATTTAACCATCTATGTGTCATATGCATAGAACGTTTAGCATAATTATAATCGCATGGATAGGGGGTGCACTCATCAAAAGCCATAATAATATCTGCTCCGATAACTCTTTGTATTTCCATTACGTTTTCTGGAGTAAACATATGGTAAGAACCATCTATATGCGATTTAAACTTTACGCCTTCTTCTTTTATCTTCCTATTAGAAGAGAGAGAATATACTTGGTACCCTCCACTATCGGTTAAAATATTACTATCCCAACCCATAAATTTGTGCAAACCTCCTGCCTTTTTTAGGATAGGAGTTTTAGGCCTTAAAAATAAATGATAAGTGTTCCCTAGAATAACATCTGGCTTCACTTCTTCTCTTAGCTCCTTCTGGTGTACTCCTTTTACAGAAGCCACAGTGCCTACTGGCATAAATATAGGAGTCTCTATAGTCCCATGATCGGTGACCATTGTTCCTGCTCTAGCCTTGCTATGAGGATCGGTATGATGTAATGTGAATTTCAAATCTTAATTTAAGTTCACAAATATAATCAACTAAGCCGCATAAAAAACCTAAGAAAAAGATAAAGATGAAAACCCAAGTAAAATATAGCTTTCCATGCTTAAAAATAATACATTTTATCTAAATGTTAATTACACCTAAGGTTGTATAACTTCAACAATAATCAACTATAGGCTTCGTTTACCTATTTGAGAAGAAATAAACAATAGTATCCTTTTTGTACTATTAAACTATTTAAAAAATGAACATTATGAAAAAAGCAATTCTATTAGCAGTAATGACTTTACTCAGTTTTTCTGCCTTTTCTCAATCCGATTCTGGATTTGGAATAATCGGTGGACTTAATTTTAATGCGAATGGCGATTACGTAGCTTCTGCTACAGATGCCGCTGAAAACCCAGATAGAAATATTGGATACCATGTTGGTATTTATGGGAAATTAGGTAGCAAGCTTTATGTAAGACCCGAATTAATTTACACGAAAACAAAATCTGATTATAACGGAGATGCTTTTGACATGAGCAAGTTAGACGCTCCTATTCTGATTGGCACTAAAATAATTGGTCCTTTACATGTATTTGCTGGGCCTGCTTTTCAATACATTTTAGATTCTGAATTTGATGGTGTAACTATTAATGATATTGAAAACGATTTTTCCGTAGGTTTACATTTGGGTGTAGGTGTTAATTTAGATAAATTGGGTATCGATGTACGTTATGAAAAAGGCTTAAGTAGCAATGAAGCTACCTTTGTAAATACTAATATTACGACCTTACCAGAAAGCAAATTAGACACAAGACCGGATCAAATTATTGTAAACTTATCTCTTAAATTATAATAGCTAAATTTTTATTCAATAAAGGCACTATACAAAAAGACCAGAAAGCAATTGCTTTCTGGTCTTTTTGTATAGTGTAAATTACTTTTCTTATTTGTTATCTGGATCTAAGTAATCTGGTATTCCATCATTATCCGTATCTGGATAAGGTGGCATTACAATCATATTTCCATTATCATCCTCTATTTCCTCTCTAGTTAGTGTTCCATCACCATCATCATCCGTATCTAAATAATTTGGAATATTATCTTCATCTGTATCGTCATTAAGAAGATTACCATCTTTATTTATATCCTCCTCTATACTCGATATTCCATCCCTATCATGATCTGCAGTATTAACTGCCAATAAATTTATTTTAAAAACAAGAGGAGCATAAAATTCTCCAGGCTGATTACCAGAAAAATATGCCAACCCAGATGGCATAAAAATCACACCAACACCATAACCTAAAACCTCAAAGGTGCCATCTCCGTTTTCAACAACACTTGCTCCGGCTTTTAAGTTGGGCATTCCATTTTTAAACCCTTTAATACTACCAGGATTTTCTTTGGTTAAAGACCCTTGCAAATCTAGCCATATAGGCGCACCCAAGGCACTATCAAAAACATAACCATTAAGTCTTGTACCTTCATAATTAACATAAACAGAGTCTACAGCTGTAGGATTTTCTCCTTCTCCTTTTTTTACCTCTAAATAATACAACTTATGCTCTACATTAGTTTCTCCATCATCCAAACCTAAATCCTCTGAATTTAATTTTACAATTTGAGTTTTCAGTGTGCCGAAGTCTTTAATTGAAGTTTTATCTGCATTATCCCCAGCAATAGTATCTAGCTTAATCTTATAATCAAAATCAGCTGGCGGATTAGCAAACTCCTCATAATTATAAAAGTGTGTTTCTAAATATTCTATTATTTCAGCATCATCTTCAATCGCGACTTCACTTAATAATCTTGGTGGTGCTGTTTTTGCTTTACCTCCATCATCATCTTTTTTACAAGACCATGCAAATACAACAAATGTTACTAGTGCTAAAACTTTATTCAATTTCATCAAAAAAATATTTTAAACGACGAAGATACAATTTTCCCTTATTTTTGTAGAGGACGTTAACAAAGAATTTTAATTCAAAAATGCGCATAGACAAATACTTATGGAGTACGCGGTACTTTAAAACCAGAAACATTGCTACAACAGCATGTAAAAAAGGGCATATTAAAGTAAATGACCAAGTAGTAAAACCGTCTAGGGAAGTATTTCCTACAGACAAGCTAATTGTCCGTAAAGAACAAATAAACTATGAGCTAGTAGTTTTAGACATACCCAAAAGTAGGGTTGGTGCTAAGTTAGTAGACATTTACAGAAAAGACACTACCCCTAAAGAAGCTTTTATACATGATGAACTTTTACAACATGCCAAAGACCATTACAGAAAAAGAGGAACTGGTAGACCTACAAAAAAAGAAAGACGAGAAATTGAAGACTATTTAGATGAATCTGAATAAAGAATTTTGGGAAAATAAATATAGAAATGAAGATACTGGCTGGGATATTGGGTCCATTTCTACCCCTTTGAAAGAATATATTAGTCAATTAAACGATAAGGATATTAAAATTTTAATACCCGGAGTTGGTAAAGGCCATGAAGTAATTTATCTTCACGAACAAGGCTTTACCAATGTTTATGTTATTGATATTGCGCACCAACCTTTAAATCATATATTAAGCTCTGTCCCTAACTTTCCTAAGGAACACTTAATTCAGGATGATTTTTTTAATTTACAATTGACGGATTTTGATTTAATATTAGAGCAAACTTTCTTTTGTGCTCTTGATCCAGTACTCCGAAATAAATATGCAACAACCATGCATCATTTATTAAAGAAAGAAGGCAAATTAGCTGGACTCCTATTTGATTTTCCTAAAACAGAAAAGGGACCGCCATTTGGGGGATGTATTAAAGAGTATAAAAATTTATTTTCTCCCTTATTCACCTTAAAAACACTCGAAAAAGCATCAAATTCTATTTTACCTAGAGCCAATAGGGAACTCTTCTTTATCTTTGAAAAGTAATTTAAGCTAGACCATGGAAAATACCATTTTAACGCACAAACAAATTCAGCATAAAATAAAGCGTATTTCTTATCAAATTTACGAAGCTAACGTAGAAGAAAAAGAAATAATAATTGCTGGTATTGAAGGTGTTGGCCTAAAACTAGCTAAAAAAATACAAAACGTGCTACGTAAAATTACGGATGCAAATATTATACTTTGCAAAGTAACTATGGATAAAACAAACCCGCTAGAAAGTGGTGTTACAACTTCTATTAGTGAAACCGATTACACTAACAAATCCATCGTTTTAGTCGATGATGTTTTAAACTCTGGCACGACTCTTATTTATGGAGTGCATCATTTTTTAAAAACACCCTTAAAACAATTAAAAACAGCTGTATTAGTTAATAGAAATCATAAAAAATACCCTGTTAAGGCAGATTATAAAGGAATTTCTTTATCTACCTCTCTACAAGAGCATGTTCATGTTGTTTTAGAAGCTAGTAATGACCGCGTGTTTTTAGACTAAAACTTCCGAAATATTTTTAACCACTTCTTCTACACTATTCTTATTTACAGTAACAGTATGGTGTGCTTTAGTATAAAAATAACTTCTTTCGAACATGTGCTTACCAATAAATTCTGCCATTTCTTTATCATTAATATCTTTTATTAATGGTCTATGCTCTTTTTCTAAAGAAAGACGCTCTACAAGTTCTGCAATACTCACTTTTATATAAAACACATTTTTTGTGGCAGCAAGTATCGTATTCATATTCTCCCCATAACAAGGTGTGCCTCCTCCTGTAGAAAGAACTACATTATCGTTATTAGAAAGTACTTCTTCTAAGTATTGAAATTCCTTTTTCCTAAAATAAATTTCTCCATTCTCTACAAATATTTTGGAGATACTTTTTTCTTCGGATACTTCTATATAATCATCTAAATCTAAAAATTTTAGATTCATTTTTTTTGCAAGTAACTTACCTACAGTAGTTTTACCACTACCCATATAGCCCACTAAAACAATTTTCATTTAGAATAATTTTATGCAAAATTCAGCTAATTAATAACCATTTCAAAGAATTTTAAAATTTCTTTAAAATACGCTTGTAAAATTAATTAAACGTATTATATTTGCACCCGCAATAAGGATTTTAGTTCTTTAAAATTATGACCTGGTAGCTCAGTTGGTAGAGCATCTCCCTTTTAAGGAGAGGGTCCTGGGTTCGAGCCCCAGCCAGGTCACAGATTATTAAAAGCCTCTTTTTAGAAGGGGTTTTTTTATTTAAATATGTGACTGTATTTTTTTGTAAATATTTAAACACATTACGTTCTTTAAAATTATGACCTGGTAGCTCAGTTGGTAGAGCATCTCCCTTTTAAGGAGAGGGTCCTGGGTTCGAGCCCCAGCCAGGTCACTACAAATACAACATATAAAAAGCCTATAAATTAATAATTTATAGGCTTTTTTTATTTTACAGCACCTTAGAATTTAATGGATCAAGCCTAATTGTTGTGTTTAGGCAAATATTCTAGTTAATCTAAAGAGGAAGAATTCTACGTTTTTTACTCCTCTGAACTGTGCTCTGAAAGCTT
>NZ_JADGES010000076.1 GCF_016744255.1 Maribacter sp. | reverse complement strand
TAAAAAGGCGCCGCCTTCTACTTTTCCACCCATTCCTAATTGAGGAATAGGGTTTCCTGTCATTTGCATGGATATAAAAAAGGCAGGAACCATAAAAGCAAAAATCAATACACAATATTGGGCTACTTGGGTATATGTAATTCCTTTCATACCTCCTAAAAAGGCAAATACTAAAACTACAGCCATACCAATGAAAACTCCTAATGAAATATCTACCTGAAGAAATTGGGAAAATACAATCCCGACACCTCTCATTTGACCAGCAACATAGGTAAAGGAAACTATTAATGCGCAAATAATTGCTACTGTTCTAGCGGTATTAGAATAGTATCTGTCTCCAATAAAATCTGGTACGGTAAATTTTCCGAATTTACGTAAGTAGGGGGCGAGTAACAGTGCGAGAAGGACGTAACCACCGGTCCATCCCATGAGGTATACGGAGCCATCATATCCAGAAAAGGAGATAATCCCTGCCATAGAAATAAAAGATGCGGCACTCATCCAATCTGCTGCTGTTGCCATTCCGTTTGCTAGAGGCGAAACTCCGCCACCGGCAACGTAAAATTCTTTGGTAGAGCCTGCTCTTGCCCATATTGCAATTCCAAAATATAGGGTAAAAGTAACCCCGACTAAAATCCAAGTCCATGTTTGAACACTCATAATATTGTCTTTTTAAATTAGTGATTTTTGATTACTCGTCGTAACCGTATTTTTTGTCTAGTTTGTTCATTAATCGTACGTAAACGAAAATTAGAACTACAAAAACATAAATGGACCCTTGTTGCGCAAACCAAAATCCTAACTTAAATCCTCCTAGTCGGAATTCATTTAGAGCATCTTTGAATAGTATTCCAGCACCAAAGGATACACAGAACCATATGGATAAAAGAATAATTAGATACCTAAGGTTTTCTTTCCAATAGGCGGTTGCTTTTTCTTGTTTTTCACTCATAATTTGTTGGTTTTTATAGGTAAATCATTGCTTGTAAGGTAAGCGCTCCTGTTTTAGAATTTCCAAATTTTTGGTTTTTGTATTCTAAAGTTAATTTTGAATTGTTACCACTTAAATAAGCGTTGGCTCCGATGCCAAGTATATTTCTATTATCATCTACAGCGTCATAACTATTGGTGCCGTAAGATATATAGGGTTGAAAACGTGTCTTTGTTTTGTCACCAGCGAATACATATCCTAAGTGCCCGTATGCCATACTTCCTGTTCCATAGGCACTGAATAAGTAATCTTTACCATAGTCATTTGTTTGGAAAGAAGCGTAGGCTGTTATGGCGCTTCCGTCTCCTCCTAATGGAGCGTCATAAAAAGCATCCACCGCGAAAATCTGTACGTCTTGTTGTAAAATTTCGCCACTGCCATTTGCTATAACAGATCCGCTGGGGTGTAAAAAGAAACCAGCTCCAACATTAAAAATTTTCTTAGCGCCTAAATAACTACCAACCTTAAAAGGTAAAAAGTTTGATTCTTGGTCTAAGAAATTATAATCAAAATATCCGGCATAAGCTTTTCCAGCATCTTTAGAACCTAATATTCTCTTACCGCCGTAAACTGCAGCTCCTCCATTTTCGGGAGTTCTTGCATCTAACCCATTAGTTACAGCATCATTAATAGCTACTCGGTATTGTAATTTTCCGAATTTACCTTTAGCAAATACACCTAAGTGTCTTGCGAATTGATCAGATAAGCCAATAGTTGACCAAGATTGTCTATTGTTGTCAAGGGTTAAGAAGTTTAAAGTAGATTGGTTGTTTAGTCTAGAAATACCATTAAAATAGTGTAAGCCGCCCCCTATAACATGATCTTTACCGAGGCTGTATTGTGCCCAGACATCATGAAAAAATAATTGAGAACCGTCTCCTTTTCCAACAGGACTTAGGGTGTTGCTATTTAGACTGTTAAGCCCAAAATGAGTAAGAATCATGAATTTTTTATTAATCTGAGCGAACATTAATACTCTTGCTCTTCTTAGATTAAAGCTTGTTTTGCTGGTGTTATCTGGCACATCATCATTGTATGTGGCTTGCATTTGTGCCCAGGAGATAACTCTAAGATATTTGGAGCCATCATCGTTTAGTTTAACTTTAAGTCCACCTGTATAGTCAGGTGAACTTTGAGCGTTAGTCCATTGTAAGGAAAGAAATAATCCAAACAGGAGCAGCATCGGTTTTTTCATAAATTTAGGAATTTAGGTTGATTAATACTGGTTTTGTGTGCAGTGCTAAACTCCAAAAAAGATATTGTTAATGAAAAATTAATATACTTAATTGTTAATTTAATATAGTTAATCCTTGAATCTACTCCATTTTATTAGCATAAACTTGTCTCCTAGCTCGGTTACAATGACTCCTGCTCCTGATAGATTAGAAGCGTCATTAAAATAATTGCCAAGTTCGTTTGCGTTTAAAATTTTGTATGTTGGGTGGTAGTTAGAGTTATAGGGGCGTTTTATATTATATTTTTTAACCCAATTCATTATGCTTACGTGGGAGATTCCTAAAATGCGTTCTATTTCCCTGTATGTAAGTCCTTCTAAGTATAGCTGAAGTGCTTTGTTGACGTAATAGTCATCTATTTTTTTTCCAATCTTGTTGACTGTGAAAAAGTAAGAACATTTTTTGCATTTATAGCGCTGTCTATTCTTAATGATTCCACTTTTTATATGGTGGTCAGAACCACAATTTGGACATAGAATTAATTGCATATACTAATTTAGCATAAATATATTAAATTAGCAATTATATTTTTTAGTATTTGCTTGATTATAAGGTGTTTCTGTTTTTTAGTTTATTGCGGATGGAATATAACGCCGCTGCTGGAGTCTTTTTTAGCTCCAGTTACCGAGCTAAGTACATTTATGGTGTTTTCTTTTCTTAGTACACCCATCAGAGCAAAAATGAGTGCTTCTTTAAATTCTATGACTGTTATAGATGGTACTATTACAGTAGCTGTATTTTTTAATTCATTTTTTAAAGTGTCTACCAAAAATGAATTTAAAGCACCACCTCCAGTAACCAAAAGATTTGTATCGTTTGGTTTTGCGTTGTTTTTAACCTGATTTGCTATTTGTTGGCATATATGTACTACTGAAGTATGTAATAGGTTAGGGATACTGTCATTGGTCTTATCCACTAAGGGGATAACTTCTTTTATAAACCATTCATAACCAATAGATTTTGGGTAGGGGAGCTTGTAAAATTCTAATTCATTTAGGCTATTTAATAGAGATGTGTTAATGGATCCCGAACGGGCCAAATCTCCATTTTTGTCATACGATAAGCCTATTTTTTGTGTAATGTAGTTCAATATCATATTTGCTAAACCAATATCGTATGCGATTCTTTGGTTGTTTTTCTGAAAAGAAATGTTACTAATTCCGCCAAGGTTTAAACAAAAGTCGTACTCTTTAAAGAAAAGCATGTCTCCAATAGGAACCAAAGGGGCTCCTTGCCCGCCTAACGCAACATCATTAGTTCTAAAATCGTTAATAACGATATGGTTACTAGCATTCGCTAAATGCTGCCCTGAGCCTATTTGGTAGGTGATTCCTTTTTTCGGTTGATGGTGTGTGGTGTGTCCATGACTAGCAATAAAGTCTACATCCAATTGTTCTTCAGTACTAAATATTTTAGTTTGTTCTCCAAGCCAAGCTCCGTAGCTGTTATTTAGCTCTAATAAATCTAAAGCAGATAAATGAATAGCATTTTTTAAGCTATTTCTCATCTGTGGAGTATAATCTACACTTTTGGTGTTTAGAATTTCATAGATATACGTATTCTCTTTTTGTTGAATTTTACAATACACTAAGTCTAATCCGTCTAAAGAAGTACCAGACATTAATCCTATTACATTATATTTTTTTTCCATGTTGGTTTAATTAATGGTGACAGGTAATTTTCCGTTTGCTTTTAGTTTTCTTAGAAAATGATTTCCGGCAACAATTTTAAATTCTTTAAAATCTTGATAGGTTACTAATACAGATTTTGCTTTTTTATAAGAAAGGTGATTCAAAATAAAAGGGCTCCCAAATACATAGAGAATTACATTTTTGGTTTGTAGTAAATCTTCTATAAAAGACCAGTGTTCTTCTGGAATATCAAATTTACTTTGAGGTTTTACTTTAGGAGCTTCAATAGATAAAAGAATGTTTTTACTGTCTTTAATTTTAGATTGTATTTCTTCAGTGGATTTTTTACTCGTTAGGTAAAAGTTGAATTCTTTTTCTTTTTTGATATGATTAAAAAAAGTATTTTCAGTTTGGTGGGTAATAGCAATACCCACAAAGGATTCACTCATGAAATCTCCAGGGTTGTGTTTCAATTGTGTGATGCTTTTTTGAGCAATTTCAGTATTTACGTCTGTATGATTTTTTGCAGTTTTCTCTTTGTTTTTGGGTTGATTTATTGCTTTTTCTTTTAATCTCCACACTCTTTTAAAACTCTCTTCAATTGCTTTGGGGTCTGCATTCTTTACTATGTTTTCTATCCCTTCAGGAGTGTTTTCTGTAAAACATAATACGTCGTTTCCAGCATCAAAAGCTAGCCATTCTAAATCTCCTTTTTTAGGGTAATCTTTAGAAACAGCATGCATGTTTAAGGCGTCGGATATTACAACACCATTAAAGCCTAAATCGGTTCTCAAAATACCTTTGATGATATCTTTAGATATACTAGAAGAAATTTTACTCCCGTTGGCTAGCGCAGGCACAGATAAATGTCCAATCATCACAGAGTCTAACTTTCTAGAGGCAATTATTTTTCGGAAAGGATACAATTCGTTATCCCATAATTCTTCTTTGCTTTTATTTATTAAGGGTAAATCTAAGTGAGAGTCTGTATCTGTATCTCCATGACCAGGAAAATGCTTTATGCTGGTTAAAATTCCAATTTCTTGGGTTCCATCTATAAAAGCCAATGCTTTTTCTAAAACATTCTTTTTGTCTTCTCCAAAAGAGCGATAGCCAATTACGGGGTTATTAGGGTTGTTGTTAATATCGACTACAGGGGCTAAATTCCAGTGGATACCGGCAGTCTTGCAATCTAGAGCTATGCTTTCCCCGACCTCTTTAATTAACGCCACATCATTTTTTAAAGCTCCTAAGCAAATAGAGTAAGGGTATTGTGGTGTTTTCTCAATGCGCATGGCTAGTCCCCATTCTGCATCAATACTGATTAAGAGAGGATGGTTAGCTGCTTTTTGGTATCTTTTTATTAGATTTTTAAGGGTATTAAGACTGTCTGTATTAAATACAATTTTTTTCTTTCCTTCAAAATTGGTAGCAGCACTAGCGCGACTATGAAAAAAACATAGGGATCCAATGTTGTGTTCTTTGATAAGATTTTCTAATGCAGCTATTTCTTCTTCAGAATCATTAATAAAAGCGGCTGGCATAAAGAGTTGGCCTACTTTTTCTTTAGCAGTTAGCCTTTCTGTGGCAACGGAATAAGATATGATTTTCGTCATCGTTACTATTTGTTTTTTTTACCGTATTCTGGTGGGTATTTAATATATTTTAATAAAATTAAAGCAGGAAGAGCAGCAATAACTACCCAGATGAAAAAGCCGCCATAACCAAGCCATTCTTGCATAAAGCCACTAATCATTCCAGGGAGCATCATTCCTAAAGCCATAAAACCTGTCGCAATGGCATAATGCGAAGTTTTAGATTTCCCTTCTGCAATATATATGAGGTACATAAGGAAAGCTGTGAAACCAAATCCATAACCAAATTTCTCGAATATTACAGTTGCTGTTACAGCTATAATATTGGTTGTTTTTGTTAGGGCTAGAATTGCATATAAAATGTTTGGGATGTTTAAAGATAAGACCATGGGTAGCATCCATTTTTTTAATCCGTCTCTAGAAATTAAAATACCACCAAGAATACCACCTATAGAAAGCATAATAACTCCTACGGCGCCAAATAAAGTGCCGAGCTTTTCCGTAGAAAAACCTAATCCTCCTTTAGAAATATCATCTAACATAAACGGAGCTGCCATTTTCACTAATTGCGATTCTCCTAAACGATACGTAAGAATAAAAGCTAATGCAATACCAATATTTGGTTTGTTAAAGAAAGAACCTAGAATATCTCCAAAGCTTTGGGGTTTTTCTATATCATTATTTTCTTCGTTTTCATATTTAGGAGCAGTAAAATAATTAGCTACGGTTAATGCAAGCATAAGGCCTGCTGCAGCAATCATAGTAATGCTCCAAGCTTTAGTGTTGTCCCCGTATTTGTTCTCTAAAAAACCAGCTAAAATTACAATTAAACCTTCGCCAGTAACCATTGCTAGTCTATAAAAAGTACTTCGCATGCCGACAAAGAAAGATTGTTTTTTCTCTGTTAACCCAAGCATATAATACCCATCTGATGCTATATCATTTGTGGCAGAAGCAAATGCAGCCATCCAAAAACAAGCTAAAGTGGTTATGAAAAATATATTGGTTGGTAGCGCAAGGCCAACTCCTAAGAGCGCTAAAGCAATTAGAAATTGCATGCCTAAAAACCATTTACGCTTAGTGCTCTTTAAATCTACAAAAGGACTCCAAAAAGGCTTTAATACCCAGGGAAGGTATAGCCAACTTGTATAAAGGCCTATGTCTGCATTACTAACGCCTAGCTTTTTGTACATAATAACCGATACCGTTACAACCATTACATAGGGTAGTCCTTGCGTAAAATATAAAACGGGAACCCATGCCCAAGCACCTTTGTCTTTTTTAATCATTCTTTATATTTAATAGTATTGGTTTGCTCTCTTGACCGTAATAATTTATAAAAGTTACAGCAATATGTTTTTTATCTTTTAGCTCATTTTTAGATACGGAAAATGTAGAGAAGTTATCGATATGTTTTTTACTTAGTAATTTCGTTATTGGGTAATCGGATTTTATTTTTTTTCCGCTGCTATAAAACAAGGCATAACGAATTTCTTTGGAGTCATTAACAGTAAATTGAATGTTGTCTTTATTTTTTTGAAAATTTTTAATTTCAACTTGTTTAACCGGTTTTTTGGTTGTTGGAGCAATAGGAGTAAGCGCTGGTTTCTTGTAATATTTCTTTTGGATGTATTCTACCACATCCAGATTTTTTTGCATTAAAGATTTGGCGCTAAAAAAGGCATTCCCACTCATTTGTCCTGTGTTTCTTGCGAGTTTTAATTGGTTTGGGAGTTCTTTTTTCTCTTGCCAAGCATTATCACTATTGTTGCGGATTTTATAAGCGCCATTACCAATATATAAATTACTATTACTTTTGTTTTGTGCCCACCAGCTAACAATTTTACGGTGTGATGCTACAGGTAAATCCATACTCCAATATACTTGAGGGATTATATAATCGACCCATCCTTCTTTCATCCATAATAAAGGGTCTGCATATAAATCTTCATAAGTAGTTTGCCCTGCTTTAGTGTCCGAGCCTTTTGGGTCTGTATTTTTGTTTTTCCACACTCCAAATGGACTTATACCAAACTGTACCCATGGTTTTTCTTTTTTAATGGCATGGTGAACATTTTTTACTAAGGAATCTATATTGCTTCTACGCCAATCGGCAATAGTTTGCTTGGGCTGTTTGTAAAAGTCATAGCAGGAGGAGTCTTTAAATACTTCATCTTTAATTTTATAAGGATAAAAATAATCATCAAAATGAATAGCATCTATATCATAACCAGAAACTACTTCTGTCATAATAGACACTAATCTTTGCTGTACTTCGGGCAAACCCGGATTGTAATAGTATTTTTTACCGTATTTAAGCATCCATTCCGGATGTAAATTAAAATCATGTGTAGGGCTTAAAATTTCTATTTTTAAATCAAAAGTAGCTCTATATGGGTTTAGCCATGCATGGAACTCCATTCCTCTAGAGTGTGCTTCGCTAATCATCCATTCTAAGAGTTTAGAATTTTCTTTTGGAGCAACTCCTTCTTTGCCAGTTAAAAAGCGAGACCATGGAGCATAGTCCGATTTGTAAAAAGAATCTCCGGCAGTTCTAATTTGAACAATGACAGTATTAAAATTAAGATTTTGATAAAAATCTAGTATTTCTAGGTAATCCTTTTTTTGTTTCTCTATAGCATCTAATCCATTTTTAGGCCAATCGATATTTACCACAGTTGCAATCCAAACCCCTCTGAATTCTGTTTTTGGGTGTTTGTTATAGGACTGTAGAGAACTACAAGAAATAAGTGTAAGTATAGAAAAGAGAGTTAAAAGGTATTTTGTCATAGGGAAAGTAAAAGGTCTATTTTATACTAAAATAGACCTTTTTTAAATTAAAATGGATTTAATTAAAGTGGTATCTAACAAAGCCTTCCATAGCTTCATATTCGGCCATGCCTAAAGCATTGTATTTTTTTGCAGTAGCCATATTTCTTTGTTCTGCTCGTTGCCAAAATTCGCGATCGTCATTTCCAGGGAACATAGCAGCATCTTTTTGAGATTGATGTTTAAAAATCGCAATTTTCTTACGTTGCATATCTTTAGGTCCAATAGGAACAGTCATTTCCATATCTGCTATATCCCATTCTTGCCATGCTCCTCTATAAAGCCAAACATAGCAATCTTTTAGCCAGTCTGCTTTGTCTGCGACAAGCCGTGCAATGGCATCAAAAATAACTTGTAAACAAACGCGATGTGTACCATGTGGGTCCGATAAATCCCCAGCTGCAAATATTTGATTAGGTTTAACCTTGTTTAATAAATCATAGGTTAATTGAATGTCTTCTTCGGAATGTGGTTTTTTCTTGACTGTTCCTGTTTCGTAGAATGGTAAGTTTTGAAAATGAGCATTTGCTTCTTCAACACCACAATATCTACATGCGGAAAGAGCTTCTCCTTTTCTTATGAGGCCTTTTATTTTTTGAATATCAGGGCTGTCTACTTGCCCTGGTTTTTTGTTTTTCAGAAAAGCTCTTACGCTTTTAAATTTTTCGTGTAATGCAGTATTTTCTTCTTCCATATCGGTGGCAAAATCGAGAAACCGAATTACCTCATCATCAAAAACTGCAATATTACCAGAGGTTTGGTAGGCTACGTGAACTTGATGTCCTTGGTCTACTAGGCGTAATAGTGTCCCACCCATAGAGATAACATCATCATCTGGATGCGGACTAAAAATAAGGGAGGTTTTTGGGTAAGGAAAATTTCTTTCTGGTCTACTGCTGTCATCGGCATTTGGTTTTCCTCCTGGCCAACCAGTAATAGTACGTTGTAAATGATTAAACACTTGTAGGTTTATTTGTTCAGCAGAACCAACTTCAGCAATTAAGCTACCCATGCCATGCTCATTGTAGTCCTCATTAGTAAGTTTAAGAATAGCCTTGTTTAACTTCTCTGAAAGCCATATTGTAGCTTTTAGAATAAGGTCTTCTGTCCAATGACAATCATTTACTAGCCACGGTGTTTTGATTCTTGTTAAAGAGGATGCAGCAGCAATATCTACAATAAATTCGCAATTTTCATGATGCTGTAAAAATGTAGCAGGAACAGATTCTCTAATAGAACCTTCTGCAGCTTCGCGAATTATTCCAGATTTACCTTCTCCCCATGCCATTAAAATAATTTTTCTAGCGGCCATTATAGTTCCGACTCCCATTGTAATGGCTTTTGCAGGAACATTTTCTAGTCCAAAAAAGTCGCTAGCAGCATCCAGACAAGTAACACGATCTAGTCTTACCATACGCGTTTTGCTTTTTAGAGAAGAGCCAGGTTCGTTAAATCCAATATGACCTGTTCTACCAATACCAAGTATTTGTATATCTATTCCGCCGGATTGTATTATTTTTTTCTCATACGCTTGGCAAAATTCTCTTACATCCTCTTTTTCAAGGTTTCCATCTGGAATGTGAACGTTATTAGGTTTTATGTCTATATGGTCAAAAAGATGTTCTTTCATGAACCTAACATAACTATGTATAGAGTTGGGTTGCATTGGGAAATATTCATCCAAATTAAAGGTGATAACATTCTTAAAGCTTAGCCCTTCCTCTTTATGGAATTGAACAAGATAATCGTACACTTTCGTAGGAGTAGATCCTGTTGCTAATCCAAGAACAGCATTTTTTCCCGATTTTTGCCTTTGCTTTATTAAGTTTTTTATTTCTATTGCTACAGCAAGAGAAGCTGCATCTGAGTCGTTATGAATTAGAGTTGTTATTTTTTCAAATTTTCTAGATTCTTCGTCTTTCGGAATTGTTTGTACTTGTGGTTTGGTAGTAACTAAAGCCATTTGTTTGAAGTTTTTTTCTGTTTTGCAAAACAAATCTAATCAAAATTTAATTTAAATGCTGTTTTCTGCTGTTAATGTTGCAATAATTTGCGGTACTTTTGTTTTGTGTTCATTTCTGTTTTTATAAACAGCATAAACAGGCGCTGATTTTTATTTATTACCTTTGCGTTATTAATTTGGACGAATAATTAGAAGTAATTATGTTAAAAGAAGAAAGGCATATTGCAATACTAAATGAAGTAGCGTTGCATAATAGAGTGCTATTACTAGATTTAGCAGAAAAATTGGATGTTTCTATAGATACAGTACGAAGAGATGTAAAGGAGTTAGATGCCGATAATAAATTAAAAAAAGTTCACGGAGGAGCTATTTCACTTGGCTTTACAAATAAAAGCTTGCCTAATAAGAATATATATTCACTTTCCGAAAAAATTATAATAGCGCAAAAGGCTATCTCCTTATTAAAAGATGGTGCTGTTATTTTTATAGACGGAGGAACTACTTGTATGGAGCTTGCCAGATTGATACCCGAGCATTTAAAACTTACTTGTTTTACATTAAGTTTAACTGTGGCAATGGAATTATTAGATAAGGAGAATGTAATTGTTATTTTTGTAGGAGGACAAATTTCTAAAGAAGCTCAATTGGCTATAGGCGCAAATGCAATACATAATTTATCAGAAATAAAAGTGGACTATGGTTTTATTGGAACTGGTTACGTAGATGCTTTGCATGGTTTAACAGAGTTCGATTGGGATATTGTACAAATGAAGAAAGCAGTTATTAAAGCATCAAAGAAAACAGTATTATTATCTATTTCAGAAAAATTAAATTCGCAACACAGATATAAGAGTTGTGATGTAAATGCTATTAATACTATGATAACGGAATTACATCCAGAAAATAATTTATTAAACCTTTTTAGAAACAACGATATACGTCTTTTATAAAATTATGAGTTATAAAAAAATTACAGAATCACCATCCAATTACAATAATTTAGAATTGATGGATACAGCTACGATTCTTGCAGCAATAAATAGCGAGGATAAAAAAGTAGCAGATGCCGTAGAGAGAGTAATACCCCAAATTACTAAATTAGTAGATGGATTAGAAGAAAGATTTAATAAAGGAGGTAGATTGTTTTATATAGGGGCAGGTACCAGTGGGCGTTTAGGGATTTTAGATGCATCTGAAATTCCGCCAACTTTTGGAATGCCGCATGAAAGAGTTGTTGGTCTAATTGCAGGAGGTGATATAGCCATACGTAAGGCGGTGGAAAATGCGGAAGATGATGAGACCCAAGCATGGAAAGATTTAGAAGAACATAATATAAACACTACGGATGTAGTGGTAGGTATAGCAGCCTCAGGAACAACACCTTACGTTTTGGGTGGAATAAAAGTAGCTAAAGAAAAAGGTTTGCTTACTGCAGGAATAACGAACAACCCAGATTCGCCATTAGCAACGATGGCTCATATTCCCATAGGAATAGATGTGGGGCCAGAGTTTGTAACGGGTAGTACAAGGATGAAAAGTGGAACTTCTCAGAAACTGGCTTTAAATATGATTTCTACTGCATTGATGATACGAATAGGTCGTGTTAAAGGGAGTAAAATGGTGAATATGCAATTAACCAATGACAAATTGGTAGATAGAGGTACGCGCTATATTATGGAAGGCCTACATATTTCTTATGAAAAAGCAGAAGAATTACTTAAAGAATTTGGTTCTGTTAAACTAGCAATAGATTCACAAAAATAAACCTGTATTATTCTATAGCGGAGGATACTTCTTCAGGAGTAACCATTTTGTTGCTAGTATTCTCCCAAGAATTTAGGATGTAATTCATAACATCTGCAATTTCTTCATCTTCTAAACCAAGTGCAGGCATCATATTGTTGTAAGTTTGGCCATTAACGGTAATTTCTTCCTGTTGTCCATATTTTATAACTTTAATACTTACTGTTCTATTATTTAGTAAATAGTCAGACTTTGCTAAAGGAGGGAAAGTAGAAGGAATACCTTCTCCCTTTTCTAGATGGCAAGTAATACAGAAATCAGCGTAAATTTCTTGTCCACGTTGTATGCTTTCTTCTAATGAGGTTTCTTGTTTTAAGAAAGAAAAACTAATACTTATAAAAAGAATATATAGAGTAGCTAAAATTTTCATGGGTAATCTAATGATATTAATTTTTAGTATTAGGAATTAGTTTGTAAATGCCTTTTCCTTCTACAGCAACGTAAATGAAACCATCAGGGCCTTGCTTTACCGCTCTAACTCTTCCTAGGTCTGCCAAAATTTTTTCTCTGTACACAACCTTGTTATCTTTTAAAACAAGCCGTTCTAGATATTGAAATTTTAAAGACCCAACTAAAATATTTCCTTTCCATTCTGGGTATTTATCAGAGGTGACAAATGCCATACCGCTAGGGGCAATAGAAGGGATCCAGTAATGTAGAGGTTCTTCCATTCCTTTCATCTTTGTTTTATCTGTTATTAGGGTGCCGCTATAATTAACGCCATATGTTATAAGGGGCCAACCGTAATTAGCTCCTTTTTTAATAATATTTATTTCGTCTCCACCTTTTGGCCCATGTTCGTGGCTCCAAATTTCTCCCGTAATTGTATGTAAGATTAACCCTTGCGGGTTTCTATGCCCGTAGCTATAAATTGCTGTTTTAGCACTGTCTATACCTACAAATGGATTGTCTAACGGAATACGACCATCATCATGCAATCTATATATTTTTCCGCCGTCTCTTTTTATGTCTTGGGGGTTTACATCACGAGCGCCTCTTTCTCCAATAGAAAAATATAAATAGTTATCCTTATCAAATACTATTCTAGATCCAAAATGTTGGCCTTTTGTGGTGTTTGGATATGCTTTATAAAGTACCTCTTTTTGTACTAAAGAGGTATCTTTTAACTGGGCTCTTAGTATGGCTGTATGCCCTCCTTTATTTTTTCCTTTGGAAGAAGAAAAAGATAAATAAATCCATCCATTTTCTTTAAAATTGGGATGTAATTCTATATCTAATAATCCACCTTGACCTCTGACGTAAACATCTGGGAGATTACCTATTTTTTGTTTTTTATTGTCTTTAAAGAGGATTAATTCTCCTTTTTTTTCTGTAATCAACATGCTGCCATCTGGTAGGAATGTAAAACCCCACGGAATCTGTAGCTCATCGACAAACAACATAGGAGAATATATGTTTGTGCTAGGGGTGTTTATCTTGTTTTCAGTTGCTTGAGAAAAAGACAGATGGTGTATTACAACGAATAAATAGAAGTATAGGGCACTTTTTTTCATAAATATACGTTAGAAATATATTAGAAATGTAAGGTAAATTTTGTTTAAAAAAAACTAAGAAAATATAAGTTTAAAGAATTACACTAAAAATGTTAGGAATTTCCCAAATCTATAGCATTTTAAAATACGACTTAACCTATGTCCCCTAAAAAAACCAAGTATATTTTATATGCTTTATTTTTAGTATTTGTCACTGTCGTGTCTACCACGGCTATTGCGAATACTAAGGTTTTTAAAATGATTCACGAAGCAATCATTTTAAAAGCGAGCGTTACTGAAAACACCAAAGAGGTGTTAAAAGAAAGTTCGCTTCAATCGGTTGTTTATAAAAATACATTCCTAAACAACCGAGATGCTTCCCCGAGTCTAGTTCCAATGTTTGCTACTATTGTGCAAGGTGCAGATGAAGAAGTTGGGTGTAGTAGTAATGGATTAACTGTTGCTCGTTTTAATTTATGTGGAGATTTTGATGATAGAATGCTTAGTCTGTCTGGAGGGCCTTATGCTTCGGTACAATGGCAGGTTTTGGGAGGAACTTGTACACCTGATATTAATGAAGATTGCCCTGATACAGTTATCTCTTGTTATACAACAATCTCTACAGACCCATCATATACTTTAGATGCAAGTGCTATTTCTGCAACAACAGGAGCGGAGTATAGAGTAGTTGCAGATGGCCAGCAATTTTTTATAAAAGTAAAGAAGAGTAGTATTACCCAGACTTATGTTAAACAAGATTATATATGTGGGGTAGATGGGCGAATACAAATTACCAACCTTTCCAGCGCTTACGAGTTTAGTATAGATAGTGGTACTGGTTTTGGACCTTGGCAAGGGGCAATTTTTAATAATTTAACGCCAGGTACTTATATTGTAAAAGCGCGTTTACAGAATACGCCTAATACCTGTGAATATCCGTATGAGCCTATTATTATTGAACAATTAGATTTAGATATAGAAGCTACTTTTGTCGATGCACAATGTAGTGGGGAAACAGGTAGTATTACAGTAACCGCCAATAATGTTCCAGGGCCTTATAAATATACTTTATTGAATGAATTTGGAGTTGCTCAAGAATTTACCGCCTTTATATCGGATAATCCATATACCTTCTCAGCAGTTGGTTTTGGAACGTATACAGTTCAGGTAGAAACGCAACAATGTACAGGGGATCCTTTAAATGGTATAGATCCACCAAGACAAAGTTTAGATACATCCGGTAATCCTATTGTAATAGGTAATGGATTATTAGCTTTAGATGCGTCTACAGAGGTGCACAGTAGCTTTGGTTGTTCTACTATTTCTAATGTAGATATAACCGTAAATACTTCTGGCGGTGCTCCGCCATATACTTTTATAGTGAATGGAGTAGGGCCTTCTAGTCCTTCTTATACAGGAACAACAACATATACTGTTGCTGCCGCTGGATCTTATGATTTTTTGATTACGGATGGTAACGGATGTACTATAACAGCATCATCAAATGTAGAATCCTTACTTCCTCCAAATATAGCAGCTATAGGCATAGATGGAACGTGTTCTAATGGAGGAGCAAAAATTGATTTTAATGTAATAGATGCTAGAGGATATAATTTATCGTATCGTATAAATTCAGGTGACCCTTGGGAAACAAATCCTCAGATATCTGTGCCAGCCGGCACGTATAATACAATAGAAGTTCGTTACCAACAAGGAGGGTTTGAATGTACTATGATTCTTCCTGCTGTTACTGTAACCAATGTAGGAGCCATATTTGGTAGTGCTGTTAAAATAAGCGATAGAACTTGTGATGGTAGTGGAGGAGCAAATGGAGGACAAATAGATTTTCAGGGGCCTTTCTCTGGAGGTTCGGGTAGTGGTTATGTGTTTAGTATAGATGGATTGAATTTTTCAGGAACCACTTCATACTCTAATTTAGGAGTTGGTACGTATACACCAATAATAGAAGACGGTGGAGGTTGTAGATTAGAATTGACGCCAATAACCATATTAGATGTTGATCCACCAACAGATATAACTTTTACGCAAAGCAATATTAATTGTACAACTAGTACAACGGATGTTCAATTAGCCACTGTAAGTAATGCTGCAATTGTAAATTATTCTATAATTAGTCCGATTGCCTTAGATAATGGAGGGAGCGATACCTTCGTTGGTTTGAGCACCTCTACTTCTTATATCTTTCAGATTACGGACGCTAATAATTGTACTTATACCGAAGGTTTTAGTCCAGCTTTGTTAAGCTCTATTAGAGCTAGAGTAAAATCGGGAGGAGATTTACGCGTGTGTAATGGAGCAACGGATGGTACAGGAACTTTCTTAATAGATGGTTTTGGTAGTAATTATACGTATGATATTAATGGTGGGTTATTTAGTGGAGGCCCACAGAATAATGGAGAAGTAGTATTACCATTATCTGGACTTGGGACTTACACTATAACTGTGACCGATGCAGATACAGGATGTACAGATATGGCATCTTTCGATATTTTAGAGGCAGCTCCGTTATCTTTAACTGGTGCTGTTGTTGATATGAGTTGTGCTAATGGAAATATAGGAAGAGTTACGGCAACAGCAACGGGAGGTTGGGGAGCTTTTAGGTATACTTTAACCCCTCCAAGTGGAGCTGTACAAGGACCAAAATCTGGAAGAACATTTAATAATTTATCGGTAGGAGGAGCTTATGTATTATCTGTAGAGGATGCAGAAGGATGTACAGCTACCTATAATTTTAGTTTAACGCCATTAAGTGCGCCAAATATTAATTTAGACACTGCGGTATCCGATTTTTGTTATGTAGCAGGGCCAGGGGCAACGGCTGTAGTCAATTCAATCGCAGGGTCTGCTGTCATTGGAACGCATCAATATAGAATTAATGGAGGAACACTCCAAGCTTCATCTACTTTTACAGGTTTAACACCTGGGAATTATTCTATAGAGGTTGTAGATGGTAATAATTGTACGGATACTGTCAATATCACAATAGCTCCACAATTAAGAGTAAGTACTAGTATAGAAACAGAAATACCATGTGGAGGAGCGCCAGGACAAATAAGAGTGGTAGTTAATGGAGGGTATACAACTGGTGCTGGAGCTAAACAGTATGAAGTTAGCTCGGATAACGGTGTAACTTTTGGAGCAGGAATTCCGCTTACATCTAATAACTTTCTTTTTGATACA
>NZ_JADGES010000075.1 GCF_016744255.1 Maribacter sp. | reverse complement strand
ATGAGGATATTGACCGCGAAAGTGCTTATGAAATTCTAAATGAAAAAATAGAAAAGGCAGAAAAAGAAGCAGAAAAAGAAAAGAATAAACCCAGAAGCAGAAAAACATCGACCAGAAGAACTAGTACAAGACAAAACCCAATTATTAAAGTTCTTACCAGTGCTACTTTTATCCGTGGCGTTTTAGGAGTACTTAAAAAAGTTATGCGTTAATCCTTATGAAAAATATACTACAAACATTTTGTCTATTAGCTGTTTTATTACTTTGTCAATGTCAAAAAGAAAAAGACCCTTCTTTCTCAATTACTACAGAGGAAATAGGCAAGCTTAAAAAAAATAGTCTAACAAGAGATTTAGAACTTATCTACGCAGAAGATTCTATTGTTAGAGATACAGTAAGAGGCAATTTTGGTTCCAATGCAAGCAAAATACAAATCTTTGAAAAAGGCGGTAAAAAACTATTAACACTTACCCCTAACTCAGATAGTATCCCCACCATTGAAAACATCCTGATAAATGACCCTAGATTTACCACAGAAAATGGCATAAATACACAAAGTACTTTTAAAGATATCAAAGAAAAGTATGCTATAAAGAAAATAATTACGTCTTTAAACAATGTCTTAATTCTTTTAAAAGACAGCGATATTTATTTTACTATTGACAAAAAAGAACTGCCAGAAAATTTACGCTATAAAACAAATACCAATATAGAGGAAGTACAAATTCCCGATACTGCGAAAATTAAGTATATGATGATTGGTTGGGATTCTTAAATAAAATAGCACCCGCTAACGCAGGTATTTTGAAACAGCGAAAACAATAAATTTGCTTTGTTTTTTTACTCGCCCTTTAGGTTTTTAATCTACACTAATTGCTTTTACAATATAGTAATGACTCTCTACTAATACATTGATTTAAATGTTAGATTAAATTTTATCCTTAGTATCATTTGGATGAATAAAATGAAAAGAATTGAATTTTTAACTTATACTTTCCGCTATACGCCTTAATAAAAAAGTTTCTCGTTCAATAGACATCCCTTTTTTGTCACTGGTTGCCATTGTCTTTTTATTATGTTTTATAGCTTCATAAATATTAACCCATATGGCTTTCATACCATTGTTTATTTCGTAATGCTCCATGTTCGATACACCAAGCTCTTTGTTTATATCGCATGTATAGCAATAAGAAATCATATGCTGAACGTCATAATCTGGCTTGTGCCACGGTCTGTACTCTTCATAAGCGCCAAAGGGCTTAATGTTTCTAATATCTTTGGCTCCAGTTTCTTCACTAAGCTCCCGCATCATCCCTTCGATTTTATCTTCACCCAAATCTAAGCCTCCACCAGGAAGGCTGTAATCTTCATATTTTTCCGTATAAAGTAGTAAAATAGTATTATCTTGAATAGCAATACTTCTAGTGGCTAGCCTTGTAAAAATAGATTTATTTTCTAACGTTTTTACTTCAGGATGGTAATGGGTTTTTAAATTTTGCATTTAGAAAATCTACGCATTAAGTGGATAATAATAAGGGAGATTCCTTTTTTAGTGGTGTGAAAGTCATACCCATTCATTCTGCAATGAAACATAACGGTAAAATATAAGAGTAGTGCGAGAATAGAAACACTATACTTTCGATTTTGCCTTATGCTTGTTAATATACAATTCGCTTAAATTAAGCACTTTAACCCACATTACGCTTATACAGTGTTGTGGTGTGTTTTTATTCCGTTTTCTTTCTATTTTTTAAGATTATTATTGTAATTATATAAATCAAAACGATTCCAAAGGGAATAGCTATAAATCTGTATTCAGGTAAAAGATACCAAAGAGTCAGCACTAAAATAGTTCTGATTAATGTGTGAAAAATTCCAACCCAATGTTTTATAATCCAAGAAAATGGTAACCACATCAATCCTGTCAGAATTCCAACAGTCATTGGAAGAGAAGAATAGTCAACGAGGAAAAATGGTATTGCTATTGAATAAACAAGAATGGCTTGTCCAGCTGTAAAAAGGAAAAGTGTATCGAATTCATTTTTCGGTTTACTTTTATCTAGGAAATTTTCACCCGTGAATTTTGAGAGAAATAGACCTAAGTATACGATGCTTCCAGTTCCAATAAAAATTGTCCAAACCGCTATAAAATCTGAGAAAAAAACCCCGACAAATCCAATTATAGTCCAAACAATTAACCCAGCTAGTGGTGTCGCAAGGAATTTTCCATTTGCAAACTCAATTCTTTGTTCTTCGAGAGTTCTTTTGATTTGTTTCATTTATTATAGTGTTATTAAATTTTGCAAGTTGAATTTCATTGCTAAGCACCATTTCCTTAAATGCACCAGAACTGGCAAATATAAGCAACCTAAATAATTAAATTTTTGGAATACTATTTAATCTGAAACTTATCTTTATTAGCAAGTATCATCGGATTGTTTAATTGCATCCATTCCGTAAGCTCTATTAATTTCTCTACGTAATTCTTACCAAAAGAAGTTAAACTATACTCTACACGTATAGGAACCTCTGGGAACATTTCTCTATGTAAATAACCATTACTTTCTAAAGATTTTAACCTTTCGCTTAATACTTTGTTAGATATTCCATACACGTATTTTTTTAGTTTATTAAAACGCAATACAGGGAAGTATCCTAAGTACACAATAATTAGAATACTCCATTTATCAGACGACAAAGACAACACATCACGAATAGTACATAGTTCCGGCGGATTACGGTAATCTATATGCCCAAACATATTTTTTATTTTTTTTGCGTTTTTAATATGCTGATTATCAACTACAGTTTCTTTTTCCATACCTAATGCATTGTAAGTAACTTTACAAATTCTAAAAATGAATTCGTATTTTTAACTCTCTTTACAAGAGTAAGTTACTAAATGTAACCAAATGAAAAAACTTTTTTACAAAATACTACCGTTAGCATACGGCCAATATTTTAATATATATGCGTTTTTCTCCCCTAAGAAAACGGCAAAAAAAGCCTTCTATTTCTTTTGCACTATTCGCAAAGGACGCGTGCTGCCACACCAAAAAGAATACCTAGAAACTGCAAAAAAAGAAGTTATTACTGTTGCAGACCATAACCTACAAACGTATCATTGGCCTGGAGATAGAGAAACCGTATTACTTGTGCATGGATGGGAAAGCAATACTTTCAGGTGGCGAAATCTTATTCATAAGCTAAAAGAAGCCAATTATAATATCATAGCTTTTGATGCTCCAGGGCATGGGTATTCTACTGGCAAATATTTATATGTCCCTTTATATGCAGAAGCGCTACAGAAAATAATAACGCAATATAACCCCAAACACTTAATTGGGCACTCTATAGGTGGAATGACTATTTTATATAATGAATACAAAAACGAAAGCTCTCCGGTAGAAAAAATAGTAACTCTTGGTTCTCCTTCTGAATTCTATAAACTTATGGACCATTACCAAGGCTTGTTACAATACAACGATACCGTTATGACAGCTATGGACATCTA
This sequence comes from Maribacter sp., assembly GCF_016744255.1. Taxonomy (GTDB): domain Bacteria; phylum Bacteroidota; class Bacteroidia; order Flavobacteriales; family Flavobacteriaceae; genus Maribacter_B. Next base: position 13,363 of record NZ_JADGES010000075.1, on the reverse strand, counting down.
TATAAAAGACAGATTTGGATTTCATGTTAACGAATTTTCTACAGCGACATATGCAAAAACAAACACAAAAAAAGGCCTTTTATTTCATGATAAATTAGATAAAATAACCCCTTATATTGATTCTAAGGATGTACATGAAAATTGGAAAAACAGTACATTTATAACCACAGAAGGTTTAGGACACTCCATGCACCAAGAACATGTAAATGACCAAATTATAGATTTTCTAAAAGAATAAAATTAATTAAAGCAAAAAGAATTATGCAGAACGTTACTCCTTTTCATATTGCTATTCCTGTTCACAACTTGGAAGAATGCCGCATTTTCTACAAGAACACATTAAACTGTAAAGAAGGCAGAAGTAGTGATCATTGGGTAGACTTTAATCTCTTTGGACACCAATTAGTAATCCATTACAAACCCAAAAACGAAAACAACACATTACACCACAACCAAGTGGATGGGCAGGCCGTACCTGTTCCCCATTACGGAGTTGTTCTTCCATGGGACATCTTCCATTCCTTTGCTGAAGAGCTAAAAGAAAAAAAAGTAACATTTGTCATTGATCCCTATATTCGGTTTAAAGGAGAAACAGGCGAGCAAGCTACTATGTTTTTTTTAGATCCAGCGGGTAATGCTTTAGAGTTTAAATCTTTTAAAGATATGTCTCAGCTCTTTACAAAATAATAGGGCTTACTTTTTTCCACGAAACCTATCCCTAAGTACAACATAAACACCGTATAATGCGCCAAAAATTAATGCTGATTTTCCTTTGGACAAAATCATCTCTTGGGTATAATCCCCTTCTATAACTAAGGAAATAACAACAAATAAAACCATTGCCACAAGTACTTGTATTGCCAGTTTTTTAATATCCATAATACTTTTAATTTTGATAAAAGGTATACAACACGAACTCTAATATTTCTGATAAAGCAAAGCGCCAATACTCCCAACTATATTTTTCATCTCGAATTCTATATTCGTGCAAAATTTCTTTTTTCTTCTACCAGTTTAGATGCTATTAATTGCAATGCATTATAATTTTCAAAAATAACTTTGCTTCTCTTCTTCTGTATAAATTTTAGAACCCTGGGCAATTTGTGTTTTTAAATTCTCCATAGCCAAAAAGACCCAACATAAGCACTTAAAAGACATACAGAAGGGAACAACTCTAGCTTAACTATAGCCTGATAGGCTGCCAACTAAGCAAAAAAATCCATTATCAATAGTCCCTTTATTCCTTGTTAATTATAAAATAAAAAGATACTCCTTTTTCGCAAAAAGCACAGTGTTAATTTGTAATTTTCAAAGATTTTTTTCATAAAAAAAGCTCCAACCAAAGGTTAGAGCTTTTTTATTATAATGAAAAAGTATTTACCAAATTTTTACTCTACTGTCTGGAGCCAAGTACAAAGAGTCTCCCTCTTGTACTTTAAATGCTCTATAGAATTCTGGCACATTACGCACAATACCATTTACCCTATAGGTTGCTGGAGAATGTGGATCCGTACTTACTTGCATACGTAAGGCCTCATCTCTAGAGATTTTACGCCACACTTGTCCGTATCCTAAAAACACACGTTGCTCACCTGTAAAACCATCCATCACTGGTGCCTCTTTATCTCCTAAAGACATTTTATACGCTTTAAGACCTATACTAAGTCCGCCTAAATCTCCTATATTTTCTCCTAAAGTAAACTCGCCATTTACATGTACATCCGGCAAAACTTCATACCCATTATACTGCTCAATCAATGCACCTGTACGTTTTTTAAACTCTGTTAAATCTGCTTCTGTCCACCAATTACGCATAGCGCCTGTACCGTCGAAAGTACTACCAGTATCATCGAATCCGTGACCAATTTCATGTCCGATAACAGCTCCTATTCCACCATAGTTTACTGCATCATCTGCTTCCATATTAAAGAAAGGTGGTTGTAAAATTGCTGCAGGAAAAACAATCTCATTTAACGTAGGGTTGTAGTATGCATTTACCGTTTGTGGCGTCATTCCCCATTCCGACTTATCAATTGGCTGTCCTAATTTAGCCAACTCACGATTATATTCCATTAAAGAAGACCTTCTTAAATTCCCGAATAAATCCTTTGAATCAACCTCTAAATCGTAAGATTTCCACTTATCAGGATATCCAATTTTAGGCGTAAATTTACTTAGCTTCTCCAATGCTTCTTTCTTGGTAGCATCGCTCATCCAATCTAAATCTTTAATACTTACCTCATACGCTTTAAGTAAGTTCTGTACTAAAGTTTCCATACGTTCTTTAGCCTCTGGCGGAAAATGCCTTTTTACATATACCTTACCTACAACTTCTCCTAAAGTACCATTCACAGTAGAAACACCTCTTCTCCATAATGGACGTTGTTCTTTTGTTCCTCTAAGTTCTTTGCTATAAAACTCCCAATTTTGTTGCCCCAAATCTTCATTTAACCTAGAAGCATTAGCATCTATAACACCCCATTTTAAATACGCTTTCCACGTTTCCATATTGGTAGATGTAATAATACCATCTAAGGCTTTAGAATAATCTAACATTAAAACACCCAGATTCTTTTGCTCTGCTAAACCTGCTTCTCCTAAATAGTTTTTCCAATTAAATTTAGGCATAATATTAGAAAGTGTGTCTACAGGAAACATATTGTAAAGACTTACTAAATCTCTAGTTTTCTCTTTAGGCAAATGTTGTTTTGCTATAGTAGTCTCTAACATCATAATAGTACTTGCGGTATTCTTTCCTTCTTTCATGCCTACCAAATCGAACATCTTTTCAATATGCTCTACATACTTTGCTCTAATTTCTTTAGAACGATCATCCTCTTTTAAATAATACTCACGATCTGGCAACCCTAAGCCACCTTGCCAAGTATAAACTGTATAAATTGTTGGGTCTTTAAAATCTTGATATACAAACAAACTTAAAGGCACGTTTTGCCCATATTTGTTAGCATAAGCGAAGTAAGTTGCTAAATCATCATAATTCTGTAAAGCATCAATTTTAGCAAACTCTTCTTTTAATGGAGCAACTCCTGTCTTATTACGAGTTTCCAAATCCATATAAGATTGGTACAAGTCGCCTACCTTTTGCTCATCGGAACCAGCTGCAAATTCACCTGATGCAGATTCTTCTATAATCGCTTTTACATTATCTTCGGACGCATCTCTAAGAATATTGAATGCCCCAAACGAAGATTTGTCTGCAGGAATTTCGGCAGTTTTTTTCCACCCACCATTTACATACGAATTAAAATCGTCTCCAGGTTTTACGGAAGTATCCATGTACTCCTTATAAACGCCAGAGGTTAATTCTTTTTCAGGCGTTTTTGCCTTAGAATCTGTTTTACAACTGCCTAAAACAGCTGCAATACTAAGAGCCACATAAGCATAATGCTTGTTTTTTAGTATCATGTTTTTTATTTGAATTAGTTCTTTTAATTAGACTGATAATCTAATCAATTGTTACAAAAATTACAAATAAATAACATAGATGTTGTAAAACAACTAATACAAATATGTATTAAGCCTTAGCTGCTCTATGTCTTTCTCTTGCTAAAAGTGTATTTTTTAACAACATAGCAATAGTCATAGGCCCTACTCCACCAGGAACCGGAGTAATATAAGATGCTTTTTTACTCACATTTTCAAAATCCACATCACCCGTAATATAATATCCTTTAGGCTTTGTTTCATCTGGCACACGAGTAATACCAACATCTATAACAACCGCACCGTCTTTTACCATTTCTGCCTTTAAGAAGTTAGGTACTCCTAATGCTGAAATAACAATATCTGCTTGCGATATAATTTGTGTTATATTCTTAGTTCTACTATGGGTAAGGGTAACCGTAGAATTCCCTGGCCAACCTTTTCTACCCATTAAAATACTCATTGGACGACCAACAATATGGCTCCTACCAATTACTACCGTATGTTTTCCTTGAGTTTCTACTTTATAACGTTCTAATAATTCTAATATACCAAATGGTGTTGCTGGAATAAAAGTACTCATATCCAATGCCATTTTACCAAAGTTGGTAGGATGAAAACCATCTACATCTTTATCTGGATCTACCGCTAATAAAACTTTTTGCTCATTTATTTGTGGAGGTAATGGCAATTGTACTATAAAACCATCAATATCATCATTCTGATTTAACTCTTCGATTTTATTAAGTAGCTCTATTTCTGAAGTTGTACTAGGTAACTGTACTAAAGTAGACTCAAAACCAACACGCTCACAAGAACGCACTTTACTACCTACATAAGTTAAACTAGCGCCATCACTACCCACCAAAACAGCAGCTAAATGAGGTACTTTCTCTCCTCTTTTTTTCATTTTTGCTACCTCAACAGCAATCTCATCTTTTATTTGGGTTGATACCTTTTTACCGTCTAGCAGTTCCATTATTACAATTTTATAATCCTTCCAAACCTAATATTACAGAAGGCTTTTATATTTTAATTTAACACTCTTTACCTTTAGGAGCTTAAATGCTTATTGCATTCCTTTCATGTTACTCATCATCTGCATCATCTTTTTACCACCGCCACCTTGCATCATTTTCATCATCTTACTCATCTGATCAAACTGTTTTAATAATTGGTTTACTTCTTGAATGTTACGACCACTACCTTTCGCAATGCGTTTTTTACGACTCGCATTCAATGAAGAAGGTGTAGATCGCTCACCTGGCGTCATAGAATGAATAATAGCTTCTATGTGTTTAAAAGCATCATCATCAATATCTAATCCTTTCAGTGCTTTTCCGGCACCAGGAATCATCCCCATTAGATCTTTAATATTACCCATTTTTTTGATTTGCTGAATCTGCTTCAAGAAATCATCAAAACCAAACTTATTTTTCGCAATTTTCTTTTGAATCTTACGAGCTTCTTCCTCATCGAACTGCTCTTGGGCGCGTTCTACTAAGGAAATAACATCTCCCATTCCAAGAATACGTTCTGCCATACGAGATGGGTGGAAAACATCTATAGCTTCCATTTTCTCCCCTGTACCAATAAATTTAATTGGCTTATCTACTACAGATTTAATAGAAATGGCCGCACCGCCACGAGTATCCCCATCTAACTTGGTAAGAATAACTCCATCAAAATTAAGGATATCGTTAAAAGCTTTTGCTGTATTAACAGCATCTTGCCCCGTCATGGCATCTACTACAAATAATGTTTCTTGTGGCTGAATTGCTTTATGAATGTTGGAGATTTCCTCCATCATTTTTTCATCTACAGCTAAACGACCAGCGGTATCTATAATTACCACATCGTTACCATTAGCTTTTGCTTGTGCAACACCTGCTTGCGCAATGGCTACGGGATCATTATTATCTTTATCGGAATATACCTCAACCTCTATTTGCCCACCAACTACATGTAATTGATCTATGGCAGCAGGACGATATACATCACAAGCTACCAATAAAGGGTTTTTAGCTTTTTTAGTCTTTAAAAAATTGGCTAATTTACCAGAGAAAGTAGTTTTACCAGAACCTTGTAGACCAGACATTAAAACAATAGATGGTTTTCCCGAAAGGTTTATACCTTCTGTTTCACCTCCCATTAACTGCGTTAACTCATCTTTTACAATCTTAACCATTAACTGGCCTGGTTGCAACGTAGTCAATACATCTGAACCTAATGCTTTTTCTTTTACCCTATTGGTAAACTCCTTTGCTATTTTAAAGTTAACATCCGCATCTAATAGCGCTCTACGCACTTCTTTAGTTGTTTCTGCAACGTTAATTTCTGTAATCTGACCATGTCCTTTTAGAACGTGGAGTGCTTTATCTAGCTTTTCACTTAAATTATCAAACATCTTCTTGCTATATTAACAGGGAATGCAAATTTAACAATAACCGTTGGAAGTCCGTGGTTTCCGTTAAAAAATATATAACACAAAAAAAGCACTCCTATAATTAAGGGTGCCTTTTCATCATCTCTAGGTTAAAAAAAGTTATTTTTTACAAAAGTTAAGACTATCATAATTTGACAAGGTAACCGTAATATTTAAAAAATTACTTACCTCCCAAGGATTTGACAACTCCTCTTGCACCTCTGGGTCTCTAAAAAAGCTGTACTTTAATTCCATTATTTCTGGATTTATTAAAGTCCATGCCCCAGAAGTAGATGAATTACCGTCAGCAGCTCTTACTTTTCTTAAAACAATTGATTACTTTGCATTTTATTAAAAAAAGGCTGCACCAATAATTATTGGTGCAGCCTTTTTTTTTGCTATTCTATTTTCTTGAACACTAAATGATCATATCCATCATCTTCATTTTCGTGCTTCAATTCTATTCTGTTATCTTCTACTTCTAGAATTTTATAATCATTCCCTAAGGGGTAGAAATTACTTTCGGAACCAAAGTTTACAATCATTTCTAACTCATCATCACTATTTCTATACACGAACCACCTTCCTTTACTTACTTCTACTTGGTTAGGATTGTACACCGTAATTAATCCATTTGTCCCAAAAGTAAATGTGTAATTCTCATAAGAAGCAGTGCTTGGGTCTTGGTTTTCAGAAAATAAAGCAACTTCCCATTGCGAGTTGTTAAATAAACCTCTGGCACCAATTACATCTTCGTCGTTTGCATCATTATCACAATCTCTTTCTAACACTAATTCATAATCTGTATCTGGAATTTCAAATTTTAATCTGTCCTCTTTTAAATCCGATATAGGCCATTCGAAACTAACTCCTGGCTCTTCTCCCATAGTAATTGCCATTACCAATCTTCCTTGGTTACTTGTAGTTATTCCCCAAGTACCTTCCGAAGAAACATCAGCACTACTTAAAGTAACTACACCTTCTGCCATAAAATTAAACTCGTATCCTAATAAACGATTTAAGTCTTGACCATCTCGTCTACTCTTTTTAATAATCCAACTACATTCTTTAAGAGCTTCTCTTAAGGTACTTGGGTCACTATCTAAAATATCGCAAGCCTTTTTCATCACAATTTTGTTTCCGTCTTCGGCAAACAATTTAATCTTACCATCTTCTACTTCATATATATACCAGTCTAAAGTAAAGTCTACTAAGTCTGTAAATTCTAACGCTAACAAAACTCTATTCTCTGCAATTCTGGTAGACCATTCGCCAGTTATACTATTACCTTCTCTATCTTTAGCTACAACACCACCATCTGCTGTAAAGCTCATAGCATATTGAAAGTACTGATTGGTTTGGTCTTGGTCATTTCTATGAATTTCATGAATTAACCATGGGCAAGATACCAAGTAAGTATCTAAACGTTCTTTAGAAAAATCGTCATCATTATAGTCATCATCATCATCTTCATCACAAGCTTCTTTTGCACTTTCTATGGCTCTTGCTAATTCTGCATTAGTACTTACTACAATCTCGGAACCATCATATAATTTTAAAGCAATAGGAAAATCCATACTTACTAATTGATCATCTTCTAAATTTGCAAAAAAGCGTCTTAACTGTTTATCGCTTTCTACGGTTGCATTTCCTGTTTGTTGTCTATTTATATTAAAACTGTATACTGTAATTGGGTATACAAAATCGATACACTCTATATCATCATCATCACCTCCTTCTATACAATCGGCAGCTATTTCTCGTAAATCTTCTTTACTATTAATAACTATTTCTGTGAAATCTGCCAGAGTAATAGTAATCGGAAAAATTATATCTACAATATCCTCATCGACATCTAGTTCATCTAAAATTTCTTCTATCGTTTCTAAATCTTCTTTAGAATCTACAATCACCTCTAATCCGTTTGCATTAACGGTATAAGGGAATTCAATTGCAAAACAACTTACGCCATCTACAATATTATCAAAAGAACCATCTTGCGAAGAAGTATTTTTTATAAGTGTTGCGGCTGCCGAAGTAGAGGCAATAGCTTCTGTTCCTTCATCTGTTGATAATTCTTCAAATTCATCTTGACAAGATGTAAATGATAATGCAAGTACTAATAGACTTGCTAAAAGTGTGGTTTTAAAAAACTTTTTCATAACGATTTGGACTTTTTTTGTTTCTATACTTCTAAAACAATCCACATTAAAAATACCCTACTTTACATATTTAATTTTTTTTAAAATATCTTTGAGACAAAACCGACCCATTGAATAACAACGAACAAGATAACGTCTGTAGAGAAGAGGTATTTAGCGCTTTATTTTCTTCTCATTCTAAAACGGTATTTAACTATATATATTATAAGTTTGGTAATGAGGAAAAAGCGTACGATGCTGTACAAGAAGCTTTTGTGAAATTATGGGAAAACTGCGGCAAGGTTGTTCCTTCTAAAGCCAAGTCTTACGTATATACTGTTGCCAACAATTTGTATTTAAATGTTATTAAAGCGGAAAAAATACGCTTTAAACATAGAGATAAAGTGGTTACTACCACTAATGAGTCTCCAGAATTTTTAATGGAAGAAAATCAGTTTAAAGAAAAATTACAAAACGCTTTAGATAGTTTACCAGAAAACCAACGCATCACTTTTTTATTAAATAGAATCGATGCAAAAAAATATGCAGAGATTGCAGAAATGGAAGGTGTAAGTGTAAAAGCTATTGAAAAAAGAATGCATTTGGCGTTAAAATCGTTGCGAGAGAAGATTGATGGCATATAGCCGCTAAATAGTAATGCCTAGCTTACAAAAAAAATGTTGTTACAAAATTTTGCTCACTAGGCATTCAACACTAATTTTTATTTACTTAAATCTTTAACTCTTATATTTCTAAACTCTAATTCTGACCCGTGACCCAAAAAGGCTATGTGTCCTTTTTTTCTATGTAGTCCTGGATGGTCTTTATTGTCTAAGGTTCCATTTTTTGTAGCTTCTTTTACATCTCCATCTAAGATTACCTTACCATTTAGAATAATTTTAATCCTATCTCCTTGCACAATTACTTCTTCAGAGTTCCATTCTCCAACAGGTTTTAAATACCCTCTTTCCGCTGCAATTATTCCGTATACGGAACCGTGGTATTGGTGGTTTTTAAGGTCTTTATAAATAGCCGCAGTATTATCTAGTATCTGAAGCTCTTTACCTTCATAAGCAACATCTCCTTCTAGAGGTGCATGAATACCTAAACCATTATTAGCACCTGAAGTAAGTTTAAATTCGAATCTAAAATTAAAATCGGAATACTCTTCTGCTGTAAAAAGATTACCGTGCCCACCTTGCTTAGGACGTACTGCTATCTGATTGTTTAGCACTAAATAATCCGTCTTATTACCAATCCAATGGTCTAGATCTTTTCCATTGAAAAGAGATTTAAATCCTTCCGATTTTTCTTCTGGTGATAATAAAATGTCTCCAGAGGTAATTTCTCTAACAAAAATATTTCGGAACCCTAAATCTTCTCCATGTGCTTGTAACTCAATAGCTTCTTTTGGAAAAATAGGCAACTCCCTATCCCAATAGTTCTCCAAGATTACATTATCTGTTACCAGTACGCCATTTAAATGAACCGTTACTCGTTCTCCCACCATTTTAATTCGGAAAGTGTTCCACTCATCTATAGGATTATCTGCTACTTCTAATGGAGTACTTCTATTTTTTTGATTATTATACAAACCACCAGAACCAACTTGCGCTCCTACCTCAACCAAAGCAGTATCCCATATTTGTACTTGTGGTGCTCCTCGTAAATAGATACCACTATCTCCTCCTTTGGTAATTTTCCAATCTACCAGTATTTCAAAATCCCCATAATCTTTTATCGTACAAATATTGTTGTACCCTTCCCCTTGGAAACCGATAATACCATCTTTAATAAACCAATCTGCCATCATTTGTTTGTTGGCTTTGGCTTGTGCTTTTTTTAATTTTCTTTTAGACATTTTATTTCTAGCGATTGGGTTTTCTACTAAGCCTTCCCAACCTGTAAAATCTTTACCATTAAAAATAGAAACAAACCCTTCTTCTGTAGACATATTATCTAAAAACTCTTTAACATCAATCTTCACATATTGACTATCTGGCCCAGTAAGATTGTTTACGCTTTTGGAAACAATATCTCGAACAATATTCCCTCCTAATCCGTTTTTTACTCCAGGAGTAGGAAGTGCTATTCTAATAGCTGCATTCGATGCTGTTTCCACAAGATTTTTTCGCTCTAAAAATTCAGAAACGAATACTAAGGATAGAAAAGTTTTTATAGTACTTGCCGTTTGGATAATTTCCTTTTTCTCTGAAACGCTCTTACTATACGGCATTAATTTTCGGGCCAATAATAATTTTTGATCCTCTGGATACGAAGATTTTCTTACTTGCGCCAAATAGTTTGTAAAAGCGCTTGCTCGTAATTCGCTGTTTACCTCTGTGCTTGCTTTGCCGAACAAGTAAGGTAACGCATCGTTATTCCTCCAGTTTGCTAATGCATTTATAGCACCCATCTTTTCTTTAGAACTCGCTGCATTCAATGATTTTACAATCTGTAATAAAGATGTATCGGTTTGTAATGCAGGTAAAATAGGCAATATCCTTTCTTTTTCTTGAATAAAGGCATAAGCATTAAGAACTTCTTTTGCATTATCGGTATCCGAATTATCTAATACCTGAATAATTGCTTTTTGAGTACTCGCAATATTATTCTCTTCTTTCGCAGTATTTAGGAGTTCTAAAAGCATAGATAAATCTTTAGAACTTGCTAAAGAAGGTAATGCCTTAAATACGGATGTCTTTAAAGCATCGTTCCCTGTATTAATCAAGGAAGCAACAGTAGAAAACTGCGAGGAAGCTTTTCTTGCCGCCAATACGTTTACCAATACTTGTTTCCCAGAATCGCCCACTACATTTATAGTATTTGCTAAGATTTTACTATCCTCTACACTACAAACTCTTAATAAGGTTTCTTCAACAGCAGAATATTCTTCTGGGGAAGTTGCCCCTTTCAATGCCGTTAACAATGTAGGTAAGGATTGGCTTTTATTCTGATTTGCCAATGCTTTTATTCCGGCCTCCCTAACGCTTTTATTTTTATCCTTTAAAGAAGATAAAATGCATGTATCAAAAACGGTAGATTCTTCTCTTTTACTTAGCATTCTTAGAATCCCAATCTTACCATTATCCGATGCCTTTTTATAGGCCTTCACCCATAATGCAACTTCTGGTGAGGAAAGATTATTGGATGCTGCCGAAATTACGGAAGCACTATATTTTAGATTCTCATTTTTAGCTTCTTTTAGTAATATTTTGGTAAAAGAAGTGCCTTTTATTTTTCTAAGAAGGTGCATCGCTGCCGAACGATAATGTAACTGGTCCTCTGCCTTACAATTTGCTAATATTGCTTCCGCAACTTTTATACTGGAACCGATATCTCCTTTATCGTGTAATCTTTCCGCGTAATGTACCAAAGCAACAATTGCTTTAGAATTATCTAATCTATAATTAGATTTTGCCGCTGCATCTACCAAAACATCCATAGCGCTTACTGGCGCTATTTGGGCAAGTGCTAACACCGCCTTTTGCTGTACATTTTTTTCTCCAGAAACAGATAACCCTTGCAGTAATTTAGTTGCAGGTTTATACTCTAACTCTCCCAATGCTTTTACAAATGCTGGTTTTTTTAATGCCGCAGCTGTTTTTGTTGTATTTAGAATAGCTTGTGCCCCTTTTTCTGTGTGTATTGTAGTTAATGCTGCAAGCGCTGGCTTATACAACGCGTCCTTTTTTAAATACGTACTTAATAAAGGTACACTGGCATCCGTTCCACAGTATAGCAACTGATCTATTAAAAATGTTTTTACTTCATTATCCGTAGTTTTCTCTATCGCTTGTAACAACACGCCCTCTACCACACTTTGCCTTGTCGTATTGTTTTTTCCTCCCGTATATACCGCTAGGCTATGAATAGCATATCTTGCTTTTGTATCATCGCCACTACCCAAAGGCACTAGCATATCTGTGAATTTTAAGATTCCTTCTGCTCCTAAACCTGTAATTTCTTGCATTACAGCATCGGAGTGATTAAGATCTTTGGTTGGTAATTGTGCCAATACATCTACAACTTTAGTTTCTAAGGTTCTGTTTATTTGTGCTGTGGCTATATGTAGTGTACATACCATAAAAAGTAATGTACTTAGTTTTATAATTGTTTTTTTCATTTTAGAATACTTTTATATTATTAATACTCCCAAGAACTTCTAGATGGTTGATCTACTAATCTATTTGCTTCTTCATCATTTATAAATTCCTGTTTTACAGGATCAAACTCTAAAGTTCTCCCCAGGCGTAAAGCAATAATACCCATGTTTACAACAGTGGCAGAACGATGTCCGTTTTCTTCGTTAAGTGCAAATTTCTGTCTTGTTTTAACCGATTCCGAAAACGTAGTAATTTGTTCTTCTGAATCTGGCATGCTATCTATTATCTTTTCTATATTAGGTAGTGTAGATTTAAAACCGTTATATATTTTTCCGTTTGGCCCTTCTATATACGCTGCATTTTTATCTGCATTTTCGCCATCCAAAATTATTTGACATCCATCTGCATAGGTATACGTTATTTTTCGCCATGTTCCTATGGCATCATAATGTTGTTGCGGAGCATCTACTTCCACTTTTACTGGGCTTGTATTATCTTTTCCTAAGAAATATTGTACTGGATCAATATAATGTTGCCCCATATCTCCTAATCCTCCACCATCATAATCCCAATACCCTCTAAATGTAGAATGTGTTCTATGTGGATGGTATGCTTTTTCTGGTGCTGGCCCTAGCCACATATTATAATCAAAATGCTCTGGCACGGGTTGTGGTGCTAAGTTTTCTTTTCCTACCCAGTAGAATTTCCAATTAAATCCTGTAACCCCACTAATAGTAACTTTTAATGGCCAACCAAGCGCACCACTATCTACGACTTTCTTTAATTTACGAACGGGAGTTCCCATGCCATAAAAATTATCTTTAAAACGAAACCACGTATTAAGTCTAAACATTTTACCGTGTTGCTTCATTGCTTCCACTACACGCTTTCCTTCCCCAATGGTTCTGGTCATTGGTTTTTCGCACCAGACATCTTTCCCTGCTTCCGCTGCCATTATAGACATTAAAGCATGCCAATGTGGTGGTGTTGCTATATGCACAATATCTATATCTGGCCTTGCTAACACCTCTCTAAAATCTCTATATCCTTTTACATCACTTCCTACTTTTTGCAATGTATTTGCCAAATGTTTTCCATCGGCATCACAAATAGCTAATAATTTGGTTCCTTCATATCCTAAGTGGCCTTGCCCCATTCCACCTACTCCAATAACTGCTTTTGTAAGTTGGTCACTTGGTGGAATAAAGTTAACGCCTCCCATTACGTGTCTAGGTATAATACTAATA
>NZ_JADGES010000074.1 GCF_016744255.1 Maribacter sp. | reverse complement strand
ATCCTCTTCTGAAAACCATAAATGGTGCACACAAACCTCCGCTGTAATTTTTTTCTGTTCTAATGGAATATCGTTTCGGAATAAATCCATTTCCTTAGCTGTGGATAAATGAAAAACATGAAATCTGGCTCCTGTTTTCTTTGCCAAAGCAATAGCCTTAGAAGAAGAAATATAACAGGCTTCTGCACTACGAATTAGTGGATGATTCTTTATTGGAATAGCATCGCCAAATTCTTCTTTATATTTTGCTAAATTTTCTCTTATCGTTGTTTCATCTTCGCAATGGGCAGAAATCACCATTTCAGTATTATTAAAAATACTTTCTATCACCTGCTCATTATCTACCAACATATTACCTGTAGACGAACCCAAAAATAACTTTACGCCAGAGCACGCATTCTTATCTAACTTCTTTATTTCCTCTAGATTATCATTAGTTCCACCAAACAAAAAAGAATAATTGGCGTAGGAACTATCTTTTGCTAGTGCAAATTTAGCTTCTAATTTCTCTATTGTTGTCGTTTGTGGGTTGGTATTTGGTTGCTCCATATACGTAGTAATTCCGCCAGCAACAGCAGCTCTACTTTCCGAAGCAATATTCCCTTTATGAGTTAAACCTGGCTCTCTAAAATGTACTTGATCATCTATAACTCCTGGAAACACATAATTCCCATTTACCTCTATAATTTTAGCCGTAGAGTCGCTAATATCTTTTCCTATTTGTAATATAAAATTATCTTGTATAAGAATATCACTTTCTATAATAGTATTTTCATTCACTATTTTAGCATTCTTTAATAATACTTTGCCCATACTTAAAATTTATTTTTTTGAAAAAGACTTCTAATTTTCATTGATAAAACTCCAAAAACAGCCTCTTTTATTATAGAACCACTCATTTTGGATTTTCCTTTTACGCGATCTCTAAAAACAATAGAGACCTCTTCGATGGTATATTTTTTTAAATACGCCCTAAACTTCATTTCTATCTGAAAAGCATACCCTATAAATCGTACCGAATCTAAATCTATATTTTCTAAAACATATCTTCTATAGCACACAAATCCTGCTGTAGGATCATCTACTCGCATTCCTGTAATCATTTTTACATAAAAAGATGCTCCATAAGACAAAAGAACTCTATACAATGGCCAATCTACAACATTGACTCCTTTTTTATAACGAGATCCTACAGAAACATCGGCCCCATTATAGCAGGCCTCATATAATCGAATTAAATCGGCAGGTGTATGCGAAAAATCTGCATCCATCTCAAAAATATAATCATACTTTTTAGCAATTGCCCATTTAAAACCGTGAATATAAGCGGTGCCAAGTCCAGATTTTTCTTTTCTAACTTCTATAAAAAGTTTGTTTACAAAAACCTCTTGCAAAGCATTTACCGCTTGAGCAGTTCCGTCGGGAGAATTATCATCCACGATTAAAACATGAAAATCTTTTTCCAAAGCAAATACTGCATGTATTATAGCTTCAATATTCTCAATCTCATTATAAGTGGGGATTATGACTAAACGATCTGACATTGAATTCTTTTGAATTTTAACAAAAATAGTGTTTTAAAAACTCTAGAAAAATGACATTATAGTATTTATGATTTTTTTTAAAAGAAAGATACGGAGTAGAATTCGTAATTTTGACAACAATTAAATCTTAAAAATGCTTAGAAAACTCCCCAAATTACTCCTTATACTACTTGGAAGTCTTCTTGTTATTAATGTATTGCAAGCTTACTTCACAGAACTCATCTATGATGAAGCATATTACTGGCACTATGCCCAAAATATGGCTTGGGGTTATTTTGACCACCCTCCTATGGTTGCCCTTCTTATTAAAATTAGCAGTTTTTTCTTTGATGGAGAATTAGGTGTCCGCTTTATGAGTTGCGTATTATCCGTAGGCAGTTTTCTTTTTTTATGGCTCTTAATAGACAACCCTAAAAAGAATGACCATATAATCCTATTTATGCTGTTTGGTTTTTCTATGACCCTAGTAAATGCATATGGGTTTTTTACCTTGCCAGATACTCCTCTTGTATTCTTTAGCTGTGCGTTTTTATTGGCCTATAAATACTTTATTAAAAAACCAACGTACATTCTTTCCGTAATTTTAGGAATTCTTATGGCTGCGTTAATGTATAGTAAATACCATGCTTTTTTGGTTATTTTC
Organism: Maribacter sp.; assembly: GCF_016744255.1. Taxonomy (GTDB): domain Bacteria; phylum Bacteroidota; class Bacteroidia; order Flavobacteriales; family Flavobacteriaceae; genus Maribacter_B. Next base: position 14,830 of record NZ_JADGES010000074.1, on the reverse strand, counting down.
TTTGTTATCCTATCTAACATTAAACTTGTTACAACTAAATATGCTTGGGTAGCTGTTATTGTTGCTTTACTATGCTACACCCCACATTTTATATGGTTATTTGATCATGATTTTGTTTCTATAAAGTACCACATATCTGAACGACCCAATGGAGCATATAATTTTGAAAAATATACCCTTGGTTTTTTTGTTAACCTAATAGCCATATTAGGTTTTACTTTCCCATGGGTATACAAAGCTTTATATAAAACCAAAGGAACAGACCTTTTCACAAAAGCTTTACTCTATTTAACATATGGCTTTATTATATTTTTCTTTATATCTAGCTTTAATAGAAGAATACAGACCCAATGGGTAATAATAATTTCTATTCCATTATTTATAATGGTGTATAATTATATGCTTAATAATGAAAATACCAGAAAATGGATTTATAGAATGGCAATACTAAATTGCATTATTCTAGCCATACTGCGAATAGGGCTAATTTACAAACCTCTTTTCCCTATTCAGTACGAATCCCATGGCAATAAATTCTGGACAAATAATATTCAATCTCAAATAGGAGATATGCCTGTGATATTTGAAAATTCTTATCGCAATACCCCCATGTATAAGTTTTATACTGGCAACCCCTCCTTTTCATTAAATAATATTCACTATAGACAAAACCAGTACACTATAGATGACTCAGAAGCTTTAGTACAGCACAAAAAAGTAGTATACCTTTCTAAATATTTTAAAGATGGCAATTTTTCTTATAAACGTATAAATGGAAAAAATTATTACGGAAAATATATCGATAATTTTGAATCGTACAGAAAACTTAGATGTTTTATAAAAGAGGATATTGATAGTCTAAACACTAACACAACCCTAACATTACAAGTCTATAATCCATACCCGGAAAATATACCATTAAAAAAAATAAAATTTGCAGTTGGCTATTTAGATCCGTATAAAAAAGTTAAAGATATATTACCCATTTTACCAGTAGCAATAAATAAAGATTTCTTATTTTTAAAGTCTAAAGACACTACCAATTTTACATTTAGACTACCCATTCCAAAAATGAAAAAACCCAGTTACTTAAAAATTAGTATTTCTGAAAATGGCCTTATGTATGGGATCAATAGCACTAATACTAAATTAAAATAATGGAACCAATATTAAGAAATGGTGGCATTGCTGATTGGATTACAATTTTACTCTTTAGTAGTTTAGTATTTGTAATAATTGCAAAAAGTGTTTTTTACCCAAGATTTCTTAATTTTATTATTCTTCCTTTTAATAATAAATACATTTTCATGTATAATAAAAAGGAAAAATTAATGAATTGGTTTAATGTTTTTTTTACTCTTTTTCAGGTAATAAACTCCTCTATCTTTCTATTTTTTATATGGGTAATTTTTACAGAAACCAATTCCTCTGAACATGTTTTAGGCTACCTAATTATATTAGGTTTCTTATTATTATTCCTTTTTGTAAAACTTATCCTACAAGCAAGTAATGGTTTTATTTTCGGTAACATAAGGGTGTTTTCTGAATTTTTATTTAAAAAAATATCTTACTTAAATTACAGTGCAATACTAATGTTTATTGCCAACATCATACTTTCATATGTAATACAAGAATCTAAAACAGTAGTATACATTACTCTAGCTTTAATAATAATAATTAACGCAATAGGTTGGGTAACTATATTAAAGAATCATCAAAAATTTATTGCTCATAACTTTTTCTATTTTATTTTGTACCTTTGCGCTCTCGAAATTGCACCCTTCGTAATCCTAGGAAGCCTGCTATAAATAGTATAAAGTATGAAAGTAAAAACGATTTTGGTATCTCAACCAGAACCAAAAATGGAAAACTCTCCATATTCTAAACTAATTGATAAGGAAAAAGTTAAAGTTGATTTTAGACCTTTTATTCACGTAGAAGGAGTAGATGCTAAGACTGTACGCCAACAAAAAATAGATTTACATAAGTTTACTGCAATTATTCTTACTAGCAGAAACGCCGTAGATCATTTTTTTAGAATTGCAGAAGAAATGCGTTTTAAAGTTCCAGATAGCATGAAGTATTTTTGCCAATCGGAAGCTGTTGCATATTACTTGCAAAAATATGTAGTGTACAGAAAACGTAAGATCTATGTTGGTAAAATGTATTTTCCTGACTTAGTTACTTTATTTAAAAAATACAAGGAAGAGAAATTTTTATTACCCTCTTCTGATGTATTAAAACCAATTGTTCCAACAACTTTGGACGAATTAGGGGTAACTTGGACAAGAGCCATTTTTTATAAAACAGTAATAAGTGATTTATCTGATTTAAGAGATGTTTATTATGATATTTTGGTTTTCTTTAGTCCGTCTGGAATAGAGTCCTTGTTAAGAAACTTTCCTGATTTTGACCAAAAAAATACCCGTATAGCTGTCTTTGGAAACTCTACAGTTAATGCTGCTACAGATGCTGGTTTACGAATAGATATTAAAGCTCCTATGCCAGATACGCCATCCATGACAATGGCATTACAGAAGTACATACATGAGGAAAACAAAAAATAACCTTATTTTGTCTAATCCTAAAAAATCGATGCCGATTATTAAAGGATTTAATTTATAAAGTAAAGCTGAACAATGAAATCATTGTTCAGCTTTTTTGATTTGTACTGTTTTCTTTTAAATTTATTTTGTGTGGCATTTACATAGACGGTAGCATATGATTGAGGACTTGTACTACCCTAAAAAGTTTATCTCTATCTACATTAAAAATAGAGCGTTCATCTTTATGCAAGTAACACAAATTTCTTGCTCCTAATCTATGCATATTACGCACATTACCTAGGTTCTACGCGTGCTTTTTGTCCCCATAATAACTTTTACCTTCACCTGTAGGCTCATGCACTACTTTAAATTTAAAAAGAAATCGAGTAATTTTTCTAGGTACGCCTTACATACCGATTGTTTTCTGATGTTTTCATTACACTAAATTTTTAGTGTATCGCTATTTCAGGACGGGACACTTATAGAAAACAAAAAACCCTGAGAAATTCTCAGGGTTTTTTGTTTTACTAAAAAGAGTATCGTTGCGGGCCTCCGCGTCTTATCTCTTCGCTAGCATAAGATTCAAATTTTTCGAAATTCTCTCTAAAGGCATTCGATAATTTAAATGCTGTTTTATAATATTTTTCATCATCATTCCAAGTTGTTCTAGGACTTAAGACCTCCGTAGGAACACCTGGACAAGATCTTGGTTGCGCAACACCAAATACAGAATGTATGTGGTAATTATCGTAAGAGTATGGCCCTAAATCACCATTTAAAGCAGCATGAATCATTGCTCGTGTATACTTTAACTTCATACGGGTACCAACACCGTAAGGACCACCTGTCCAACCTGTATTTACCAACCAAACATTCACTCCCGAATCTTTCATTTTTTTACTTAACATCTCTGCATACTCCGTAGGATGTAAAGGCATAAAAGGTGCTCCAAAACATGCTGAAAAAGAAGGTTGTGGCTCTACCACACCTGCTTCTGTTCCTGCCACTTTAGCCGTATAACCAGATATAAAATGATACGCAGCTTGTGTTGGTGTTAACTTAGATATTGGAGGCAAAACACCAAAAGCATCTGCTGTTAAAAAGAATATGTTCTTAGGATTATGACCAATAGATGGTTGCTTAATATTTTCAATATGATATAAAGGATAACTAACTCTAGTATTCTGTGTAATACTTATATCTGCAAAATCTACTACACCTTTATCATCCATTACGACGTTTTCTAGAATAGCCCCCTTTTTAATCGCTCCGAAGATTTCAGGCTCATTTTCACCTGATAAGTTAATTACCTTAGCATAGCAACCTCCTTCAAAATTAAAAACAGCATTTTCATTATTCCATCCGTGCTCATCGTCCCCAATTAATTTTCGTGTTGGATCTGTAGATAAAGTTGTTTTTCCGGTTCCAGACAATCCAAAAAAGATTGCAGTATCCCCATCATCACCAACATTAGCAGAACAATGCATAGGCAACGTATTTTTCTGCACAGGCAAAATAAAGTTAAGCGCAGAAAAAATACCTTTTTTAATTTCTCCAGTATACCCTGTTCCTCCTATTAAAGCAATTTTCTTTGTAAAATTTAAAATTGCAAAATTGTGTTGTCTCGTTCCATCCACATCCGCAACTGCCATAAAACCTGGGGCATTTATCACCGTCCATTCAGGATCAAAACTCTTAAGCTCTTCAGATGTTGGTCTTATAAACATATTATAAGCAAACATATTAGACCAAGGGTATTCATTAATTACCCTAATATTAATTCTATAATTAATGTCTGCACAAGCATAACAATCCCGTACATATAATTCCTTTTCATTTAAATAAGAAATTACTTTATCATGTAACTTGTCAAAAGCGTCTGCCTCAAAAGGGATATTTATATCTCCCCACCAAATTCTATCTTTAGTAATTGCATCTTTTACAATAAAACGATCCATAGGAGACCTTCCTGTAAATTCTCCTGTATTAATCGCTAATGCTCCGCTAGAAGATTCCACTCCCAACTTTTTCTCTATGGTCACTGCATGTAACTCATCTGCAGAAAGCTGATACTTAATGTTATCATGATTGATTCCATAATTCTTAAGCGAAATCGTTTTCGTATTTTGCCTCTGTTTATCCATACAAATTTTAGTTTAGGGTGCTAAAATATATATTTTTTAATCCGCCCCCAATAGAAAAGTTAATTTATTAGACAAATTACCTGAAAGCCCGATAGCCTAATACTATCCAACCAAAAATTAGAAATACTCCGCCAATAGGCGTTAAAAGAGCAATAACCCTATAATCGAAACTTGTTAAACAATTTATTGCAAGCAAGTAAATTGAAAAAGAAAAAAGTATTACACCTATGGTAATTAAATAAAAAATACTCTTTTTACCTTTTTCACTTATTGCTGTCATACTACTTAAAAACAACAACAACAAAGCATGGTACATTTGGTAACGCACACCTGTTTCAAAAGTCGCCAATGCATCTTCTGGTAATACTTTTTCTAATCCATGCGCTCCAAAAGCACCCAAGACTATTGCCAGTACCCCAAATATAATCCCAACAAGAAATATTGTTTTGTTCATAACATATATTGTATGTATTTTTACATTTGTAACAATTTAGACTTCAAAACCTAATTGTTACCTATAAAACAAAACTACACTTAAAAATACATGTTACGAAAAATACTTATTGTAGGCGCTGGTAAATCCACTTCCTATTTAATTGATTATTTCTTAGATAAAGCTAAAGAAGAAAACCTACAATTAACCATAGGTGATATAAACCCAAAAGCAATTGCACCACATATAGCGGAACACCCTGCATGTATAACTCTAAAGCTCGATGTTTTTAAGAAAGAAGAGCGCCAAAAAGCTATTTCCGAGAGTAATATAGTTGTATCTATGCTACCTGCCCGTTTTCATATGCTTGTTGCTAAAGATTGTATTCAATTCTCCAAACATTTAATTACAGCTTCTTATGTGAGTGATGAAATTATGGCTTTGGACCAAGAAGCCAAAGACAAAGGTTTAGTCTTTATGAATGAAATAGGTCTTGATCCAGGGATAGACCACATGAGTGCCATGCAAATCCTAGATAATATTAGAGAAAAAGGAGGTAAAATATTACTTTTTGAGTCTTTTACTGGAGGCCTTGTTGCCCCAGAAAGCGATACTAACTTATGGAATTATAAATTTACATGGAACCCCAGAAATGTAGTGGTTGCTGGCCAAGGAGGTACTGCTCAGTTTATTCAAGAAGGAACCTATAAATATATTCCCTACCACAAATTATTTAGAAGAACGGAATTTTTAGATGTTAAAGGTTATGGTAAGTTTGAAGCCTACCCGAACAGAGATTCTCTAAAATATCGCGAAATATACGGTCTAGAAGATGCCCTAACCCTATACCGAGGCACCATGCGTAAAGTAGGTTTTTCTAAAGCATGGAATGTTTTTGTACAATTAGGAATGACAGACGATAGCTATACCATAGAAAATTCTCAAGGAATGACATATAGGGAGTTTGTAAACCTTTTCTTAGCATACTCTCCAACAGATTCTGTAGAGCTAAAATTTAGACACTATTTAAAAATTGACCAAGATGACAGTACTTGGTCTAAATTCTTAGAATTAGATTTATTTTCTAACACTAAAACTATAACCTTAACAAAGGCTACTCCCGCACAAATACTCCAAGAAATTCTTGAGGCCAGTTGGACCCTAAGCGAGGATGACAAGGATATGATTGTTATGTATCATAAATTTGGTTACGAGCTAAATGGTAAGAAACACCAAATAGATGCTGATCTTGTTGTTACTGGAGAAAACCACACACATACCGCAATGGCAAAAACTGTTGGTCTGCCAGTGGCAATTGCAACATTACTTGTTTTAAATAAAAGAATAACCAGCCCTGGAGTTCAAATTCCTATTAAAAAAGAAGTTTACGAACCCATACTTAAAGAATTAAAACAATATGGCGTCCTTTTTAAAGAACATAAAGTTCCTTATCTAGGCTACAATCCTGACACTGTTGCTAGTTAGTATTTATTAATATTTTAGTATTTTTACTGTACATTTGAAACTACTTCTATGAAATCTACTACCAAAAATGTAAAAATTGATGGAATTGACAAGAAAATTCTAAGATTTTTAATGTCTGATGCAAGAAAACCTGTTTTAGAAATTGCAAGAAGTATTGGTATTTCTGGAGCAGCAATACACCAACGTCTTAGAAAACTAGAAGCTTCTGGCCTATTATCTGGCTCTAAGTTCATCATTAACCCAAAAGTAATGGGCTATACTACTATGGCGTACATTGGTATTTATTTAGACAAAGCCATGAGTAACCCTGTCGCTGTAAAGCAATTGGAGAAAATTCCTGAAGTCTTAGAGTGCCATTACACCACAGGAAACTGGTCTATTTTAATAAAAATACTCTGTAGAGATAATGAACATTTAATGCATGTTTTAAATAGAGAAATACAGCAAATAGAAGGGATTTCTAGAACAGAAACTTTTATCTCTCTAGACCAGCAAATAGATAGACAAATAACGATATAAAAAAAGCCTCCAAATGGAGGCTTTTATATTTTTAAGGAAACTTATTAATCTCTACTTGCAACTCGCATAGCAAAATATAATAAGGTTGCTAATGCACCAATAGCCGCTACTAAATACGTTCTGGCAGCCCATTTTAAAGCATCTTCTGCTCCTGCATATTCTTCTTGGCTTACCATATTTTTATTCTTTAACCAAGCCAATGCTCTATTACTTGCATCATACTCTACAGGTAGTGTTATAAAACTAAATAACGTTCCTATTCCGTAAAGTGCAACCCCAACCCAAGCAATAGTACCCCCAATAGCAGTAGTACCCATTAGCATTAATCCTCCCATAATTACCCACATAGAAAATTTAGAGGTAACATTTAAAACTGGAACCAGTTTAGAACGCATTTGTAACCAACTGTAAGCTGTGGCATGTTGTACCGCATGTCCGCATTCATGCGCCGCAACTGCAGCAGCTGAAGCATTGCGCTGCCCATATACACTTTCACTTAAATTAACCGTTTTATTGGCCGGATTGTAATGGTCTGTAAGCATCCCAGGTGTAGAAATAACTTTTACATCGCGAATACCATGATCTGCCAACATTTTCTCTGCAATCTCCGCTCCACTTAATCCATTTCTTAAATGTACTTGTGAATATTTTTTAAATTTACTTTTTAGACGTTTACTAACTAACATACTGAAAAGGCTAAAAGCTCCAGCGATTACAATATATCCTATATCAAATCCAAACATAATTTCTTTTTTAATTTTAAATAAATATACTAAAGAATCTGTCTTCTAAACAAATCCTAATACTTAGAATGCAAAAACCTAGCCAATAATACGCTCTGCCAACATGTCTTTTTCTAAAGCAGAAAAAGGTTGGTACATTTAGTATGCTCCAACCTTTTCGTTTATAAAAAAACTCCTCTTTTTACCCTACAATATTCACAATTTTACCCAGAACAACAATAACCTTCTTGGGTGTTCTTCCTTGTAACTGTTGCTGTGTTTTTTCGTGAGACATTACAGCGGCTTCAATATCTTCCTTACTCATATCTAACGGTAACTCTAACTTAAAACGCATTTTACCATTAAAAGAAACAGGATATTCTTTACTGCTTTCTACTAAATGAGAAGCGTCAAAAGCAGGGAATGGTGCCGTAGAGATAGACTCTTTATTCCCTAACTGACTCCATAATTCTTCTGCAATATGCGGTGCATAAGGCGATACCAAAATAGCCAAAGACTCTAATACCGATTTGCTAGTACATTTCTGCGCAGACAACTCATTTACACAAATCATAAACGTAGAAACCGATGTATTGAAAGAGAAATTTGCAATATCTTCTTCTACTTTTTTTATGGTTTTATGTAGTGTTTTAAGGTTGTCTTTGGTTGGCTCCGTGTCTGTAAACTTTGCCCCATTATCATCAAAATACAAACGCCATAGCTTTTTTAAGAAACCGTGTGTTCCTGTAATACCAGCTGTATTCCAAGGTTTAGATTGCTCTAAAGGCCCTAAAAACATCTCGTACAAACGCAAAGAATCTGCGCCGTATTCCTCACAAATTTCATCTGGACTTACCACATTGTATTTAGACTTGGACATTTTTTCTACCTCGCGAAAAACCTTGAAAGTACCATCTTCTTCTGTTATAAACTCAGCATCTTTGTATTCTCTCTTAGTCTCAAGATCTACTTTTAAACTTTTAAATTCAAGTTCATCAGAAGAATTTACAAATCTAACATTAACATGGCTTTTTTGAATATTGAAACTAATTAAGTTCAAAATATCAGATGAAAAACTAGTTTTTGAATTTATAAATTTTAGTATCCGGCTATTAGTATTTCTCCCTTCACAAATACCTTTCGATAAATAGACACTCTTAACCTCTCCTACTAAAACAACTAAATCATCCTTAACTTCTTTGCTATAATTAGATGGATTCTTAACAAGAATCTCTTCAACTTTATCATTATCAAGAAAAACTTTACTTAAAAAAGCACTAGTCCCCGTAATCATCCCTTGGTTAATCAGTTTTTTAGCAAACTCGTCTTTAGGAACCAATCCTTTATCGAACATAAATTTTTGCCAAAAACGGCTATACAATAAATGCCCTGTAGCATGCTCGCTACCGCCTATATACAAATCTACATCTTGCCAATAATTCATCGCCTCTTTAGAGAAAATTTCATCTTCATTGGTAGGATCCATATACCGATTAAAGTATTGCGAACTTCCTGCCCAACCTGGCATCGTATTCAACTCCAACGGCCACACGGTGGTATTATTTAACTGACTATTAGCAACCACTTTATTAGCAACGGTATCCCAAGCCCAAACAGTAGCGTTGCCTAATGGCGGCTCCCCAGTTTCGGTTGGCAAATATTTTTCTACTTCTGGCAATGCAATTGGTAAATGTTCAGGAGCTATCATTTGCGGCATTCCGTCTACATAATACACTGGGAAAGGTTCTCCCCAATACCGCTGTCTACTAAAAACAGCATCGCGTAATCGGTAGTTTATTTTTCCTTCGCCTTGCCCTAATTTTTCTAGCTCATAGATTGCTAATTTCATAGCTTTCTTATACGGTAATCCGTTTAAGAAATCGGAATTTGCAATTATAGTTTTATCCTTATCGGCATGCGCTTCTTCAGAAATATCTACACCTTCAAAAACATTAGGAATTGCAATTCCAAAATGTTTTGCAAAATCGTAATCTCTTTGATCCCCACAAGGAACAGACATTACTGCACCTGTACCGTAACCTGCCAAAACATAATCGCCAATCCAAATAGGAATAGGTTCTTTAGAGAAAGGGTGTTCTGCATAAGCACCAGTGAAAGCACCAGATATAGTTTTAACATCTGCCATACGATCACGTTCGGAACGTTTCGCCGTAGCTTCTATATAGGCTTCTACTTCTTCCTTCTGTTCTGGCGTTGTAATTTGTAAAACCAAATCGTGCTCTGGCGCTAAAGTCATAAAACTTACGCCGAAAATAGTATCGGGTCTTGTTGTAAAAACATCAATAATTTCATCATGGCCATTCACATTAAATACTGCGGATGCACCTTGGCTTCTTCCTATCCAATTGGTCTGCGAATCTTTTAAAGGTTGTGGCCAATCTATCTTTTCTAAACCATCTAACAAGCGTTGTGCGTATGCAGAAATACGCATACTCCATTGGGTCATTTTTTTACGAATAACAGAATGACCACCACGTTCTGAAACGCCATTTACAATCTCGTCATTAGCCAAAACGGTTCCTAATGCTGGGCACCAGTTTACTTCGGTCTCTGCTAAGTAGGTTAATCTATATTGTAATAAAATTTCTTGTTTTCTTTTATCAGAAAAACTATTCCAATCCACAGCCGAAAATGCAGCAATAGCATCATCACAAACAGCATTAATAGTTGCATTACCGTCTTTCTCAAAAACAGTAATTAAAGTTTCTATATCTTCTGCCTTATCCGTTCCCTTATTATACCAAGAATTGAACAATTGAATAAAAATCCATTGCGTCCATTTATAGTATTTTGGGTCTGATGTTCTTACCTCACGACTCCAATCGAAAGAGAAACCAATTTTATCTAATTGCTCTCTATATCTTTTAACATTGGTTGCTGTAGTAATTGCAGGATGCTGCCCCGTTTGTATAGCATATTGTTCTGCAGGTAGCCCAAAAGAATCGTAACCCTGCGGATGCAATACATTAAAACCTTTATGTCTTTTATAACGTGCATAGATATCACTGGCAATATAACCAAGAGGGTGACCAACATGTAAACCCGCCCCCGAAGGATAAGGAAACATATCTAGAACATAGAATTTTTCTTTATCAGAATTATTTTCTGCTTTAAACGTTTGGTTCTCTGCCCAATATTTTTGCCACTTGGCTTCAATTTCATTGAAATTGTACTGCATGATAGGTATACTTTAATTCGCCGCAAAAATAAGTTTAATAAAGGAAAGGGGAAAACTAAAGCAATACCTTGTTTATGGTTGAAGTAATTTTCCTCTATATAAAACCCAAATCATAGATAATATAGCAGATAGGTTAATAGCATAGCCAAATGATTTAAAGGAAAAGTAACAAACAAAAGTCCGACCAAAAAAGGAACCAAATAAATGTTCATTTTTTTAATATTGGGATAGTACAAATACTAATTTCTTAATTTCTGGGGATGCCAGGAATATACCTAGTACTCCAACCGCTATATAAAAAAATTAAAATTTTTAGACCTACCTTTGAATGGGATGTCTATTAATGGTCCCAAACTCCCTACAACGTACTATTTGGGATAGAAAACTCCATTTACAAAGGACCTTTCTCTTTAAAAAGATAATCTACCTATTTAAAAGATTTGATGTTCTTTTAAAATTACTTTCCTATTTTTACGATACGGATTATCTACTATGAGCAAATCTTTTGAAAATTATCAAAAAAGAAAATTAATTTCCTCCTACTTTTCGGTAGTACTTAGTATAGCCCTAGTATTATTTTTACTAGGTATTTTAGGTCTCTTAGTTTTGAATACTAAAAAAATGGCAGACCATTTTAAAGAGCAGATTACAGTTTCTGTCTTTTTAAAAGATAGCGCTAAAGAGGTAGAAATAGACCAAATGCAAAAAAGCCTAGCCATGGCTGAATATTCTAAAAAGGCTACTTACGTTTCCAAAGAAGAAGCGGCGGAACAACACACCAAAGAGATTGGAGAAAATTTTCAAGATTTTTTAGGCTATAACCCCCTAAAAAACTCCATAGATATACAATTAAATGCAGATTTTGTTTCTCCAGAACAGATTGAGAAAATTGCTAAAGAAATATCTAAAAAAGGATATGTAGACGAGGTTAGCTATGATAAACCTTTGGTTGGCCTACTTACAGAAAACGTAAAAAAATTAGGTTTCTGGATTTTAGTAGCCAGTGCAATCTTTACATTTATTGCTGTTTTATTAATTAACAGCTCCATTAGACTATCTATCTATTCCAAACGTTTTATAATAAAAACTATGCAAATGGTTGGTGCAACTAAGACCTTTATAAGACGTCCGTTTATACTAAACAACATTAAACTTGGAATATTAGGCTCCATTATAGCTATACTAGCTTTAATTGGTGTTTTCTATTACATTAATGAAAACTTTAGTGAGCTTGGACTGTTTGAAGACCCAACTGTATTAGTTATACTTTTGGCTTCCGTTTTTGTTTTAGGAGTACTCATTTCTTTTATTAGCACTTATTTTGCAACACAGCGCTTCTTAAACCTTAGAACCGACGAATTATATTACTAAATTTGCCCCATGAGCAAAAAACAAAATTCCAAACTGGAAAACTCAGGAAAAACAGAGTTCATTTTTCAAAAGAAAAACTACTTATTTATGTTCATAGGATTAGCCTGTATAGCTTTAGGCTTTATCTTAATGAGCGGCGGTGGTAGTGATGACCCTAATGTTTTTAATGACGACATTTATAATTTTAGAAGAATTCGCTTAGCACCAACCCTTGTACTAATTGGACTTGGGATAGAAGTATATGCTATATTATTAAATCCACATAAGAAAAAATAATTTGGAAACTTTAGATGCTATTATCCTTGGAATTATTCAAGGTTTAACCGAATTTTTACCCGTTTCTTCTAGCGGACATTTAGAGCTAGGAAAAGCTATTCTAGGAGATAACTCTGTTCCTGAAGAGAGTCTTTTATTTACTGTTATACTTCATTTTGCTACGGCTTTGAGCACCATTGTTGTTTTTAGAAAAGATATTTGGGAAATTCTAAGCGGGTTATTCCAATTTAAATGGAATGAAGAAATGCAATTTTCTTTAAAAATTATTACTTCTATGGTTCCGGCTGTTTTTGTTGGATTATTTTTTGAAGAGCAATTAGAAAGCTTTTTCGGAGGAAATATTCGTTTTGTTGGCTTTATGCTAATCATAACAGCTGTACTACTTTATTTTGCAGACAAAGCAAAGGACACCGATAAAAAAGTAAGTTTTAGCACTGCTGTTATAGTAGGTATCTCGCAAGCTATTGCAATGCTTCCTGGTATTTCTAGAAGTGGCGCCACAATATCTACTTCAGTACTATTAGGTGTTGACAAAACTAAGGCTGCACGTTTTTCTTTCTTAATGGTAGTTCCTTTAATTTTCGGAAAAATAGGTAAGGATTTATTTAGTGGTGATTTAACCTTTACTGGAGATAACAATTTAGCCATGGGAGCAGGTTTTATAGCTGCTTTTGTTGCTGGCTTAGCTGCTTGTACTTGGATGATCCAACTCGTAAAGAAAAGCAAACTCTCTTATTTTGCTATATACTGTTTAATCGTAGGTCTTATTGCCATTACATACGGCTATATGGCTTAAAATTATAATAACCCACTCTATTGAAAACCCTAGAAGATTTTTTAGAAGGACAAATTTTACTAGTAGACAAGCCCTTAACATGGACTTCTTTCCAGGCTGTAAACAAAATTAAGTGGGATATCCGTAAAACTTTTAATATAAAAAAAATAAAAGTTGGCCATGCAGGAACATTAGATCCTTTAGCCACAGGGTTACTTATAATTTGTACTGGAAAATTTACCAAAAAAATTACTGAAATACAGGGTCAATCCAAAGAATATACAGGCACTATTACTCTTGGAGGCACTACTCCTTCTTTTGATTTAGAAACAGAGGTAAATGAAACATTCCCGACAGATCATATAACAGCAGAACTTATCCAAGATACCATTCCTCAATTTTTAGGTGAAATAGAGCAAATACCTCCCGTATTTTCTGCATTAAAAAAAGATGGGAAACGCCTTTATGAATATGCTAGAGCAGGTAAAGAAGTAGAAATAAAAAAAAGACAAGTTACTGTATCTGAATTTGAAATAACAGCAATAAATCTACCCAACATAACATTTAGAATTGTTTGCAGTAAAGGTACATACATACGTTCCATAGCCAATGATTTTGGAAAAGCACTACAATCGGGAGGGCATTTATCTTCATTAAGAAGAACCAAAATAGGAGAGTACAACGTAGATATAGCGATAGACCCCACTAAATTTGGAGAGATGTTACCAGAAAAAGGTGGAAATTAAAATAAGATCCGTCCCTTTTAAAGGTCTAATAAAATATTTTAGTAAAAAAGAGGTTATAACCCTATGCGTTTAAATCGTAAACACTTATCATTTTTAATTACCGTTTTCTCCCTGTCTATCATGGTGTTAGCGCTATACAATGTACACTTAGGCAAACAAAAAAGCCAAGATGAGTATGTTGTAGAAATGGTTATGCTCGATGATGAACTAGAAGCACTTCTAGAAGAAAAAGAAAAATTAGAAGAACAAGCTAAGGCGGATCCTATTAAAAGTCACTTAGCCTTTAATGAAACTTCCAAACCAAGTTACAGCGACCCAGAACCATTAAAAACCTTAGACGAAATATTAGAAGAAAGAGAATTAACTAGTAATAGTGATGCTCCTTCGGATAATTCGGAATCTGAATATAATGCTCGTATAAAAGAGTTAGCAAAAAAAAGAGAAGAGAAAAAACAACTTCTGGGGGAAAGAGAAGAGAAAAAAGAAGAATTTACTAATAACCTAGCAGAACGCAAAACTTCGGTTTCCTATTCTCTAGTTAATAGAAACAACTATAAGTTACCTCCACCAATATACACCTGCATAGAAGGTGGTAAAGTTGTTATTAATATTAT
>NZ_JADGES010000165.1 GCF_016744255.1 Maribacter sp. | reverse complement strand
CTTCTAATACGGTATTAGTTACCGGTGGCGCTGGATTTATCGGATCTAATCTATGTGAAACTTTGTTACTAAACGGCAATAAAGTTATATGCTTAGACAACTTTGCTACCGGAAAAAGAGAGAATATAAATCCTTTATTATCGAATCCTAATTTCACTTTAATAGAAGGGGATATTAGAGATTTAGATACTTGCCATAAAGCATGTGAATCTGCCGACTATGTTTTACATCAAGCTGCGCTTGGTTCCGTTCCAAGATCTATTAATGATCCTATAACGAGTAATGACGTAAATGTTTCTGGATTTTTAAATATGTTGGTTGCGGCTAAAGACTCCAAAGTAAAACGATTTGTCTATGCGGCGAGTAGTTCTACGTATGGAGATTCTACGAACATGCCAAAAGTGGAGGATATTATAGGAAAGCCATTATCTCCTTATGCTATAACAAAATATGTTAATGAGTTATATGCCGAAATATTTAGCAATACCTATGGTTTAGTAACTATAGGCCTTCGTTATTTTAATGTTTTTGGTCGTAAGCAAGACCCTAATGGAGCTTATGCTGCGGTTATTCCTAAATTTGTGATGCAATTAATGAAACATGAATCTCCTGTAGTTAATGGAGACGGTTCTTTTTCAAGAGATTTTACATATATAGATAATGTTATACAAATGAATATTAGAGCTATTGCCTCTAATAATAAAGATGCCACCAATACGGTATATAATGTAGCATACGGCGAAAGAACCGATTTAAAGCAATTAATTACTTTATTAAAAGAATACTTAGGAGAATTTGACTCTGAAATAAAAAATGTAGAACCAATATACGGACCACAAAGAGCTGGGGATGTACCTCATTCTTTAGCTTCCATAGACAAAGCTAAAAATCTACTTGGTTACAACCCTGAACATAGTATAGAGTCTGGACTTAAGGAAGCTGTAAATTGGTATTGGGAAAATTTAAAAGATGAATAAACACATCAAATATGATTTATTCAGATACACACAAAAGACCACTTTTAAATTCCTTATAAAAGCTTGGTTAAAAAAACCTGGTTTTAAATACTCCTATTACCTAAGAAAAATTAGTGGACATAATTTAAATTCAATTTCTGGGTTATATTATAGGTATATGCTAAAAAAGCTAACCTATAAATATGGCATTCAAATCCCAATAAACACCAAAATAGGAAAAGGTTTGTTCATTGGCCATTTTGGCAATATTGTTATTAATAATGATGCTATAATAGGTGAAAATTGTAATATTGCTCATGGAGTAACAATTGGGCAAACTAATAGAGGTAAATATAAAGGCTGCCCCATAATTGGAGATAAAGTATGGATAGGCACTGGCAGTGTTATTGTCGGGAAAATTAATATTGGAAGCAATGTTTTAATAGCTCCATTAACCTATGTAAACCAAAATATTCCTAGCAACAGCATTGTAAAAGGAAACCCAATGGTGATTATAGAAAATAAAAACGCAACAAAAGAATATATTAATAACATTTTAAACTAATTATGAACTTAACAGTAATTGGAACTGGCTATGTTGGCCTTGTAAGTGGAACTTGTTTTGCTGAAATGGGAAACACAGTGACCTGTATTGATGTAGACACATCTAAAATCCAAAAATTAACGGAAGGTATTATCCCTATTTACGAACCAGGCTTAGAAGCCATGGTAAAACGTAATTATGAGAATAAAACCTTACGTTTTAGCACTAAATTATCCGATAATTTAGAAAAATGTGAGGTTGCATTCATAGCCGTAGGCACACCCATGGGAGATGATGGGTCTGCAGATTTACAATTTGTATTACAGGTAGCTAAAGAAATTGGCCAGCATATGACACACCCACTAGTTATAGTGGACAAATCTACCGTTCCTGTAGGAACAGCCGACAAAGTAAAAGCTGCGGTACAAAATGAATTAGACCAAAGAGGTTTAGATATTTCTTTTGATGTTGTTTCTAATCCAGAATTCTTAAAAGAAGGAGATGCCATAAATGACTTTATGAAACCGGATCGTGTTGTAATAGGTTCAGATAATGACAAAGCTTCGGATAAAATGAGAGCTCTTTATGCTCCATTCTTTAGATCTAGTGTGGACCGCTTAATTGCAATGGATGTGCGTTCTGCTGAAATGACTAAATATGTTGCTAATGCGATGTTGGCTACCAAAATTTCGTTTATGAACGAAATTGCAAATATATGCGAGTTAGTAGGTGCTGATGTTAATAAAGTGCGTATCGGGATTGGTTCGGATAGTAGAATTGGATATAGTTTTATTTATCCAGGAAGTGGTTATGGAGGCTCTTGCTTCCCTAAAGATGTAAAGGCACTAAAAAAGACCGCAGAAGAGCATGGGTATAACGCTCAATTAATTAAATCTGTAGAAGACGTAAATGACAATCAGAAATTAGTAATAGCCAATAAAGTTATTTCTCGTTTTGGAGAAGACTTAACAGGTAAAACATTTGCCGTTTGGGGACTTGCTTTTAAACCAGAAACAGATGACATGAGAGAGGCTCCGGCTATCTATATCATTAAAGAACTAGTAAAACGTGGTGCTAAAATAAATGCTTACGATCCAAAAGCAATGGAAGAAGCTCAACACTTTTATCTTAAAGACATAAAAGAAGTTACGTATTATAATTCTAAATACGAAACTCTAAAAGATGCAGATGCCATGATTCTTTTAACCGAATGGAAAGAATTTAGATCTCCAGATTTCGAAGAATTAAAACAACAATTAAAACAACCTATAGTTTTTGATGGTCGTAACCAATATAATGACGAGCGTATGAAACAAAATGGTTTTGAATATTTCCAAATTGGAAAAAAAGCCTAATTAAAAACCAAAATATGTCTAATATAAAAATAGCAGTCATCGGGTTAGGTTATGTAGGCCTCCCACTAGCTAGGTTATTTGCGACGAAATACCCTGTTATTGGTTTTGATATCAACGAAGGTAGAATTAAAGAACTACAAGCTGGATCAGACAGAACACTAGAAGTTTCTGACGACGTTTTAAGAGCTGTTCTTCAAGAATCCCCTAAAATGGATACAGGACTTTATTGTTCTAACCATCTAGAAGATATTGCCGATTGTAATTACTACATAGTTACCGTACCTACTCCTGTAGACAGTACTAATAGGCCCATTTTAACTCCTCTATATAAATCTAGCGAAACCGTTGGTAAAGTCTTAAAAAAAGGAGATACCGTGGTTTATGAGTCTACAGTGTATCCTGGAGTAACAGAAGATGAATGCGTACCGGTATTAGAAAAAATAAGCGGTTTAAAATTCAATGTAGACTTTTTTGTTGGTTATTCGCCAGAGCGTATTAACCCAGGAGACAAAGAACATACCGTTGAAAAAATACTAAAAGTCACTTCTGGCTCCACTCCTGAAATTGGAAAAAAAGTGGATGCATTGTATAACTCGGTAATTACTGCTGGTACATTTTTAGCTTCATCCATTAAAGTAGCAGAAGCAGCTAAGGTAATTGAGAATTCGCAAAGAGATATTAATATTGCTTTTGTAAATGAGTTAGCTAAAATTTTTAATTTAATGGATATTGACACGCATGATGTGTTA
>NZ_JADGES010000073.1 GCF_016744255.1 Maribacter sp. | reverse complement strand
TTGAGCTTTGCCTGCGATTTTGTTAACTGACCCTGCTCAACTTCTTCAACTAATTGGAGTTTAAATGAGAGCGAGTAATCTTTTTGGGTACGCTTGGTAATGCCAATATTTAATGATGTTTTCATTACACTAAAGTTTTAGTGTATCGCTATTTCAGGACGGGACAACCTAAAAACAAAAGAGGCCGGATTATATAATCTGGCCCCTTTTTATTTCGATAAATAAGTATCTTATTTCTTTTTCTGCGATTCTGCTTGTTCCATCATTTCGCGCATCTTCTTTTGGAATTTATTTTCCTTTTTTGGTTTGGTTTTATTTTCTTGTATTTGTGCGTGTATTTTAGCATCATCTAGAATAAACTTCTTAATAACCAGCATAATACCGATTGTAATAAGGTTAGATACAAAATAATACAAACTTAATCCACTTGCATAGTTGTTAAAGAAAAACAACATCATAAATGGCATTAAATACATGATAAACTTCATATTAGGCATACCTGGTTGCTGAGGCATGTTTTGCCCAGTGGTCATCTGCATATAAAAGAATATTGCAATGGAAGCTAATATTGGAAACAAACTAATATGATCCCCATAGAAAGGAATAGAAAACCCTTCAGGAAATTGATAAATAGTATCAAAAGAAGAAAGGTCATCTGCCCATAAAAATGATTTTTGTCTTAATGCAAATGATGTTGGAAAAAACATAAATAGTGCATAGAATATAGGCATCTGAATAAAGGCTGGTATACAACCGCTCATAGGACTTACCCCTGCCTTATTATACAACTTCATAGTTGCCTGTTGCTTTTTCATAGCATTGTCCTTAAATTTTTCTCCAAGCTCCGTAATTTCTGGTTTTAAAACCTTCATTTTAGCTTGCGATAAATAAGACTTATATGTAACAGGAGACATAGCCAAACGAACTAAAATTGTCATTACAACAATTGCCAATCCATAAGGCAAAAAAGAACTTAAAAGCGAGTAAAATGGGGTAAATACATATCTGTTTATCCAACCAAATATTCCCCAACCAAATGGTATAGAATCTTCTAACCCTAGCTCTTTATATTGTGCTAAAACTTTTGTGTCTGTTGGCCCATAATACCAATTTAAATTTTCTGAAATCTCTCCACCTTCTATATTTAAAGGAACTACAGAAGTATATTCTTTGGTAAATTTATCTGTTTTATTTTCTTCCTCTACTAAATTTATGGAAGTTAAATCCGCCGTTTTAAATTTGTTGTTATTTGCTAAAATAGAACTAAAAAAATGTTGTCTATAGGATAACCATTTAACATCTTCTTCCTTTTCATCATCATCGCCACTTTCCGATAGCTTACTAATCTTCCCATCTTCGTGGTTATAGGTTAACCTAGTATATCTATTTTCATATTGTATACTTTTAGAGTGGCGAATACCTTTTAATTTCCAAGTAAGGTTTACTGGTTGGTTTGTATTAATAACTCCATTTAACCCCTGAGACCTTACTGCAAAATCTACCAAGTAATTTCCTTGCTTCATTTCATAACGATACTCCAGAAACTGATTGGCTGAAACTTTAGCCTTCATGGAGAGTACAGAACTGCCATTATTCTCTGTTAAAGTAGGCTCAAAATATAAATCTTCAGTATTTAAAACTCTATTATCCGATGTAGAAAAGTTTAATCCAAAAGAAGCATTACCATCTTTTACTAAATACACAGGAATAGAATCATAAGTAACAAAGGTTTTCATCTTTGCTTCTATAATTTGCCCTCCTTTATTACTAACCTTTAAATAAACTAAATCATTTTCTATTTCTGTAACACCATTAGAAGGAGCTCTAAAACCAAAAGCACCTATCGTACTTTTATAATTAGCTACTGCAGTAGAATCTTGTAAATTTATTACAGGAGCCTTACGTTCCTCTATTTTAACACTTTCTTGGTTTTTAGAACCTTCTTTTACTTCTAAAAGCTCTTGTTTGGCTTTTTGAGCTTCCAACTCTTCCGGAGTTGGTCTATTTTGGTAAAACATGAAAAGGAGAATTCCAAAAATAAGTACAAAGCCAACAATAGATTTTACATCTAATTTCTTTTCTTCCATAAGGATAACCTAATTATTATTCGGTATTTAATTGACAATACCTAGGAGCAAATATTTGTCCAATTGTAAAATGTATGCCATTGTGGCACTAATTATTCTTTTTTATGACGTAATGCTGCTTTTACAAACCCAACAAACAAAGGGTGCGGATTAGCAACTGTACTTTTATATTCTGGATGGTATTGTACCCCTATAAACCATGGATGATTCGTTAATTCTACAATTTCAACCAAACCTGTTTCTTTATTTATTCCGGAAGCAACCAAACCAGCTTCCTCAAGCTTAGTTTTATAATCGTTATTAAATTCATATCTATGACGGTGTCTCTCAGAGATATCTAATTGATTATCATACATTTTAGAAACCAAACTATTTTCTGCTAAATGACAATCCCACGCACCTAAACGCATAGTACCACCTTTATTTGTTACTGTTTTTTGTTCCTCCATTAAGCTTATTACAGGATTAGATGTATTTTCATCCATCTCTGAAGAGTTAGCATCGGCAAGTTTCAAAACATTTCTAGAGTATTCTATTACGGCCATTTGCATTCCTAAACATATTCCTAAAAATGGAATATTTTGCTCCCTAGCGTATTGTACTGCTTTTATTTTTCCTTCTATTCCTCGTTCTCCAAAACCAGGAGCAACTAAAATACCATCTAACCCTACTAATTTACTCTCGAAATTACTTTTAGTAAGATACTCTGAATGAATAGACTTCACAATTACACGAACTTCATTTACTGCTCCTGCATGAATAAAAGATTCTAATATGGATTTATAAGAATCTTGCAATTCTACATATTTACCAATTAACCCTATGGTAACCTCATTTTGTGGGTTCTTATGTTTTCTTAAAAAATTTTTCCAAATTGTTAAATCTGGCTCCACCGTATCTGGTAATGCTAATCTTTTTAAAGTAACAGTATCTAAACCTTCTTCTTGCATTAAAATTGGCACATCGTAAATAGTAGATGCATCTATAGATTGTATAACCGCTTCTCTTTTAACATTACAAAAGAGGGCTAGTTTATTTTTTATTTCATCAGAAATCTCGTGTTCTGTTCTACAAACTAGGATATCCGCTTTAATACCGCTCTCCATTAAAGTTTTAACAGAGTGCTGCGTTGGCTTTGTCTTTAATTCCCCTGCCGCAGAAAGGTAAGGCACTAATGTTAAGTGAATCACAATCCCATTATCATCACCTAACTCCCATAGTAATTGTCTTACAGCTTCTATGTATGGTAAAGATTCTATATCCCCAACAGTACCTCCTATTTCTGTAATAACAATATCATAATCTCCACTTTTCCCTAAAAGTTGAATTCTATGTTTAATTTCGTTAGTTATATGCGGAACTACTTGCACCGTTTTCCCTAAAAACTCACCCCTTCGTTCTTTATCTATTACACTTTGGTAAATTCTACCAGTAGTAACATTGTTCGCTTGTGACGTTCTTACATTTAAAAAACGTTCGTAATGACCCAAATCTAAATCGGTTTCCGCACCATCTTCTGTAACATAACATTCGCCATGCTCATAAGGGTTCAGAGTACCTGGATCTACATTGATATAAGGATCTAGTTTTTGGATGGTAGTTCTGTAACCACGAGCTTGTAATAATTTAGCAAGCGAAGCTGCAATAATTCCTTTTCCAAGAGAGGATGTAACCCCACCGGTTACAAAAATGTATTTAGTCTGTGACATGAAGCGTTAGGTTGAATTCGTAACGCGAGCAAAAATACAAATTGCTACTAGATATTAAAGATAATCCTTAGGAAAATCTTTCTGTATTTTATGAATAATCGATTCTAGGCCATTCACCTTAATTTCTAACATAGCCTGCAATAAATTACCTAATTTCCCTTCTGGAAATCCTTTTTGTTGAAACCAGATGTAATAAGGTTCAGGTAAATCTACCAAATAACGTCCTTTATATTTTCCAAATGGCATTCTATAATGTGCCATTTCTATAAGTTTCTTTTTATCTGGTTCTATTTTCATTTTCTTATTTAATACTATATCTTTATTCACGTACAAAATACACTTATTATTTATAACTTAATTCTTGCAGATTAAACAAACAACTATAAACCAATAAATTAAGTACATGAAAAGAAGAACATTTATTGGCACATCTGCCGCTGCATCTGTGGGGTTAATTGCCTGTAAAACTGCAAACGGGCAAGATAAAAAGCAAGATATGAGATTTAAACTCAAAAACAATATAAACCATAGTGTTTGTCACTGGTGCTTTGCAGATATTCCTTTAGAGGAATTTTTAAAGACACTAAATGTGCTTGGAGTTATGGCCGTTGACTTAATGGGGCCTAAAGAATGGCCTTTATTAAAAAAATATAATATTCATAGCGCTATGTGTAATGGCGCAGAAATTGGGCTCACAAAAGGGTGGAACAACCCTAAATACCACGATATATTAATTAAAAATTACACCGATATTATTCCTAAAGTTGCCAACGCTGGTTACACCAATCTTATTTGCTTTAGCGGTAATAGAGATGGTATAGACGACCAAACTGGTTTAAAAAATTGTTTGGAAGGATTAAAACAAATAATGCCTTTAGCAGAGAAACATGGGGTTGTTATACAGATGGAGCTTTTTAACCAGATTGACCATCCAGATTATATGTGTGACACTTCTAAATGGGGTATAGAACTTTGCAAAGCTCTAGGTTCTGAAAATTTTAAACTGCTATATGATATTTACCATATGCAAATTCAAGAAGGAGACATTATTCGTTCCATACAAGATAATCACACCTATTTTGGACACTACCATACGGCAGGGGTACCAGGACGGCATGAAATTGATGAAAGTCAAGAATTATACTACCCTGCGATTATGAAAGCCATTTTAGCTACTGGATATAAAGGCCATGTTGCCCAAGAATTTATTCCGGAGAGGGAAGATAAATTAGATTCTCTGAAGCAGGGTTTTTTAATTTGTGATGTATAGCACTTTTAAGCTACAGACATTGTTTATTCAATAAAATATGCCCATACAATAGTTATCGTATGGGCATATTTTTATTCTTTCGTAAATACACTTTATTTTTCTATATCCCCGATAACCTCTTAAGAAATTCTTCTTTTCTTCTTACCGCAACTTCTACATAGGAACCATCTTTCATTAAAGCATAGCCTCCTTTTCCCTTTATATATTTATCGACCATTACCAAATTAATCAAATGAGAATGATGTGTTCTAAAAAAACTATGCAACTCTAAAAGATTTTCAAAATATTTTAGTGTCTTGGCTACTGTTATTTTTTTATTTCCTTTTAGGAATATATGGGTATAACTAGTATCCGATTGACATCGAATTACATTAGATATATCAATAAGAGTTAACCCCTCTACCGTTGGTACTGCTATTTTTTTTTGGTTGCCATTTTTTTTCTCTTCCAAATTATGAAACAATACTTCCATCTTTTTAGAAAGTTCTTTTAAAGATGTTTTTTGTTTTAATTTCTCCACTGCCTTATCAAATTCTTCTTCATCAACTGGCTTCAATAGATAATCCAAAGCCGAAAATTTAAACGCTTCTATTGCATAATTACCATACCCTGTTGTAAAAATAATTTCAAAGTTAATAGCCGAAAGTTGTTTTAATAAATCAAAACCTGTTTGGTCATAAATCTGAACATCTAAGAATATTACATCTGGCAACTCTTCTTCAATACTAACTCTTGCCTCATCCACTGATCTAACAACCTTCACTACCGTGATAACATGGCTATACTTTACAAGAAGTTTTAAAACTCTATCAATACAATGCTGCTCATCATCTACAATAATTGCTTTTAACATAGCATTAAAATCTTAGTTCTAAAGGTAATATTACTTCAACCCTTAAACCAACTTCTTTATCTATCATAGTTACATTACTTTTTGAATTTTTAAGCTCATTCAGAATAGCCAATCTATTTTTTGTAATTTTTACCCCCATTGACGTATGATTAGACAGTCTATTGAGAATCTTTTTTCTCCCTACACCATCATCATCCACACTACAAATAATCATTCCTTCTTGTTTTTGATAACCTATTTTAATATTTCCTTTACCCTTTTTTTTTGCTATTCCATGCCAAATACTATTCTCTATAAATGGCTGTAAAAGAAGAGGAGGTATCATTGTATTTTCAATATCAATATTTTTATCTATATAGAATGCATATTCTATTTTTCCCTTTAACCTTAAAGACTCTATTTCTATATACAATCGCGTTAATTCTAAATCTTCTTCCAAACTTATCCATTTTTTTTCTGAATTTTCAAGGATTGCCCGTACCAGTTTCGAAAACTTAATTAAATATTCATTAGCAGTCTCTAAATCATTCTTAGCCATATAATCTCCAATGGAATTCATTGCATTAAAAATAAAATGAGGATTCATTTGCGACCGTAAAGCCTTTAGTTCTGTTTCCGCAACCTTAGTCTTAAATTCTGCAATACTCTTTTGCTCCATTGCGTCTCTTTTTCTTTTATATAAAAAGTAGCCAATTATTGCTGTCAAAAATACCCCAAATGCAACTAGCAAGAATACATTTTTGATTAGTTTTTCTTTCTCTATTTCCGATTTAGAAAGAACCTCTTTTTGATCATAAATTGCCTTAAGAGAATCTTTTTCTTTTCTATATTTATAAGTTGTTTCTATACGAGCAATTTCCTCTTTCTTCTCTACAGAATAAAAACTGTCTCTCATCACAAATGCCTTGATTTTATTTTTATAAGCATTTTTATATCGCCCAACCTTAGCATTAATATTAGATATTTTTTCCAAAGTTCTAAACTGGGCTTCTATATTTTTCACTTGCTCTGCATATGCCAAAGCTTTTTGATAATGCGACTCCGCCAAAATATAATCTGCATTAATGTTCAAATAACACAATCCTAAATAATTATGTACCTCAATCAAGTTATTGCTATTTTTATACTTCTCATAGATAGTTTTAGTTTGCAGAAAATATGGTAGTGCTTTTTTATATTCTAAACCATCTGCATAAACTCCGCCAATATTCGTAAGTGCATTAGCTACTCCTCTTTCATTACTGTTTTTCTTCATTATTTCGAGAGCAGATTGGAACTGCTCTATAGCTTCCATCTTATTCCCTTGTTCCTTATATATAGAGCCAATATTAGTTAATGTATTAGCCAGGCCTTCTTGAAAATCAACTTCCCCATAAAGCTCTTTGGCCTTTGTATAGTATTCCATCGATTTATCTAACTTATTTAATCTCGTATATAACAAACCAATATTATTACTGATATTGGCATAATTCATATCTCTTGTTAAATTTAGATTTTTATAAATTTCAGATGCTTCTAAATAACTATCTATAGCATCTGGATATGCAGATAAATACATTTGATTAATGCCAATACTATTGAGCATTTTAGCCATTAAAAGACTATCCTTTTCTTTTTTAAAAACTTCATAGGCCTTCTTATTATTCTCAATCGCTTTTATATAATTGGATTGATTAAAATACACCAACCCTTTATTATAAATTAACCCAGCAACAGCCTTAGTATTATTTTCTTGATTATGGATTTCAATAGCTTTATCATATAAAGTAATAGCCAAAGAATCTTCTCCTTTTGCACTATGATTATGCCCTCTATACGTATAGGCTCTTGCTAATTTATCTTGGTCTTTTAACTTTTTCGCTAATAATATCGCAGTCTCCGCTATACGTATACCTTTCTCAGGGTTAATTGCATAATAAGAGTATATCAGTTCATTTAATGCTATTAATTTAACAGAGTCTTGGGGATGATGGTTATTTAAAAAAAGTTCTAACGAATCTATCTTTTTCTGTTGACCCATACTTAAAAAAAAGAATAAAAGGAGAATGGCAGTTAAAAACCTTGCTTTCATAAAATTTGTCTAGTGTAATACAGGGGGAGATTGTTTCTCAAATTTAATAGTTTTCAATCACAACTTATATCAAATATTCCATATTTAATAAAATCCTTTGAGATAAATAGAAACTTAACATCTCATTATCAGACATCAAAAAACAGTTACATCCATTTTTCCTACACTAAACCTACAAACTGATACACTTAACAAACGTGCTTCTGTTTCCAATTACTGGAAGTCTATTTTTGAGTTCATAAACAGAAACTCACGGCACAATGAAAACAAATGCAATAAAATTATTCGTTCTATTTAGCATGTTTTTAAATATTGGATTACTCCATAGTCAAGAAAATACAAATAGCGAAACGAAAGGCATAAAAGAGATAGACAATGCGAATAAAACCATAGAAAACGCAAATACCTCTATTAAAAACACTAACGAATCCGTAAAAAACACCGTAGATAGTTCTAAAGAAACCATTGCAACTATTGGCTCTTTGTTTGGTTCTAATAAAAAGAATAAAAAAAAGGAAGACATGGTAGTAATAACTGTCCAGCAAGTCAATTATGACAATACGCAGTTAAATTCCCTATACCAAAACCTTATTAAAAGCAGAGGGGTTAAAAAACCTATAAAAAAATTCAACAATGGAACTGCATCAATAACCATAAACTATAAAGAAACTGCCGATATGTTATGGCAGAGCATACCCGCAAAAGAACGTGAATCTTTTAAAATGATAGAAATCTCTGACCACAATATTGTTGTTCAATTTTTCGAAGATAATTAACCCGCAATAGAAACCAAAAAAACTATGAAAAAGCCAATTACCATTATTATGTTCATCTCAGCAAGTTTTATTTTCACCAATTGCTCTAAAAAAGACCCTCTTGGAATTTTTGATAGTCTGGAAGCTATAGAATGTGTTAGCAAAATTCAAAAAATTCAAGATGACGATGATTTAACTTGTGAAGAAATAGGAAATAAGTTAAATGAAATTGAAAAATCTTGTAAAGATTATTTAAGCGATGACTCCAAGGCCAATATTGCCTTATTAAGAGCTAATTGCACCAATAGTTAAACCCATAAAAAAATGAAAAATATATTTTGTTTGCTATTCATAACTATAGGTTACTTCGGTTATGCACAAGAATTTAATATTGGCACAAATAACATTAATGTAGGTGTAGGTTTCGGTGGCACTTTCGGGAATTACACCACCTCATCGCAAAACCCTGGATATAGCGTTTCTTTTGAACGAGGTATTTGGGAAGTTCCAGGCCCTGGAGTTGTAAGTTTAGGAGCCTATCTAGGCACTAAAACTTATAAATACGATTACACTTTTGGAAATGATAAATGGAACTATACCATAATTGGTATTCGCGGAGCGTACCATTACAATGGTCTAGAGATTGATCATTTAGATGTATATGCGGGAGCGATGTTTTCTTATAATATTTTATCCTATAACGGAGCAGGGAATTTTGGCAGCAAACCAGGAGCTACTGGATTTGTTGGAGGCAGATGGTATTTTTCGAATACTTTTGCTGCCTTTGCAGAGGCAAGTTACGGTGTAGCTTACTTAACGGTTGGGGCATCTTTACGCTTCTAAATTTTAATGAAGTCTTCGTCTTTACTGTGGATAAAAAACAGACAATGCTACTAGTCATTCTCCTTTTAGATAAAATTTTAAATGAAAAAAATACTAAAGATTATCTTAACTATACTCCTGTTTTCTCCATTACAAAAATGCAGTAAAACAAGTGATTTTGATGAAAAAGAACAGGAACAGGTAGAACAAGACAAAGATTTAGAAAACACTACCAATCTTCCTTTCCAAGTAAAATGGTCTATAAATAGAACCAAAGAGCAGACAAAAAACCCTTTTAAAAGTTTCCTCCATGCATCAGAGATTGGACTTTACTATTATAATTCCGTAGGAAATAAAGGGTTTTGCTCCTTAGACAAAACAAACGGAAAAACCCTATGGAATATAACCGATGAAACTATAGAACCCCCTATTGCTATAAAGAAAATAGGTAATTATTTATGGGCTTTGGCTGCCGATATAAATGACCCTACACTCCTAAAAATAAACCATACTAACGGAAATGTCTTAATTGAAAGAAAATCTGGAGTATTCCCCTCAGGAAAATCTAACAACTCTTGGTTTGGTTTAAGAAAACAATCTACATCTTTATACAAAATAGACCTGAAGACTGGAAATGATATAAAAATATGCGATCAATATAGGATTGACATTATTAGAAACTTCCTCATTAAAGACGAGAAGTTATTAGTAATGGATGTTCGAAAAAACTCTAGAAGTATACTATCTATAGACCCCAATTCATGCAATCTCTTCTGGGAGGTCGAAGAAAACGACATAGAAAATTATGGGCACCTTAATTATTATTCGTTCGCTGTAGACATAGGATCTAAAATTTTAAGTGTTAGCATAGAGTATTTTATAACTCGTTCTCCCAATACGGGTCAGGCAGAATATAAGTATCCCGCGAATAATACTGTTGAGATAACGCAGTTCTTGCACAAAGAGAGTAAAAACTTGTTTCTATTTCATGACAAAATAACGGGAAAAGTCTTTGCTTTTGACTGGGTTTCTAAGACTATGATTTGGGAATCACAAGTGCAAAATAGAGATATAGGCCAACTATTTTTAGTAAAGGAAAGATTATTTCTGTACGACAAGAAAAACAGTATATACGAACTCAATTTAGAAAATGGGCATACAGTTTCTGAGATTAAAACAAAAAAACTTCTTCCTTTCGAAACAGCTACTATATCTTATTCTGTAAACAGACTCGAAGACTTTTTTGGGGAGGAATATTTTAAAATCTCTGACGATGAGATTTACTACACTACTGAAAAAAGTACTATTATTTCTGCCAGACTACAATGATGTTAGTGTAACATTTTATGAATTTTAATTTCCCAGAGATTCTGTTTTTCTTTATCTCTTGAAAAATTAGTTTCAGAATCGTATTTATTTTGAAATATATTCAGTTCCTCTACCACTTCTTTATATATTTTATGAACCTCAGCTTTTATATTTTTAGAATACTCACGAGCGTTAAGTCTGTCTTTTAATTTTCGTGCATAAAGTTCCGATATATCAAAATGCAACTGCTCATGCCCTAAAATTACAGAATCGCATAAAGAAGGTTGGTACCAAGATTTTTGGGGATAAAAATAAGTGCTTACTCTAAAATCAACCTCCATCTTACCGCCTACTTGACTAGCTGAGTATCTATACGTTATTCCACTTGCGGTTGTCGCAGCAGCTCTATCTTTTAAAGGCGGTTTTCCTTTAAAATCTTCCCAAGTTAATTTGCTACCCTCTTGCCAAATAATAGTATCGTATTCCTGAGCATTTATAGAACTAATACTCCATACAACTACAAGTATGTATTTTATAATACTCAATTAAAAGTTCTGTTTTTTTTGCAATATATGGATGTAAACACCTAGCCTAAAGCATTGTTCTCTATTGTCGCATCGGGAATAAAAGTGTCCTCTGAACGCAAATGCACGCAACTGACCCTAAGAGAACCCGTACGTAACCTTTGAGCCATAGTATTATTCTATTTGCTTAATTCTCATTTCATCTAAAGACATAATATATGTAGCATTATTCTGATAACCAGACGTTTGCTCTTTTACATAATTAAACCTATTCCCATTATACTCCGTAAGACCAATGGAACTACTCGCTTCTATTAAATTATTCTTATATGCTAATTTTAATAATAGATCATAAGTTACATCGAACCCACGAACAGCGTAACGATCAGGAGCGTCTCCAAATCTTTTTTCATATCTTCTTACAAAAGAATTTTTAGAAACCTCTCTATAAGCCGATGGGTAAGTAAATTTTAATTTAGATAAATGCGAACTGGAAATAACATCATTATCAAAAGCATTATTTCTATTTGTAGTAAACATTTTCACCACCCTATCCTCTGTATTAGATGAGTTTAATATAGAACAAACACTAGATATTATTTTAAAATTACCTGTTTCTAAAAACACCCAATTTTCTACTTCATCAGAAAATAAAGCCGTTAATCTATCTAAGTTAACCGAGACATTTTTCTTTTCCTCTGTTACCTTCATCACTTTAGCTTTTGGAAATTTCTTTTGTATTTCCTCTTCTACTTTTTTATTTTTTTCGTCTGCTATTATAATAATATTTTGGTCCGTAATTTTTCCTTCTATATAAGTAAGCATACGCTCTCTTAATACAGACTCCGATGGATAGGAATAAAAAACATTTGACTCCGCTATTTTATTTTTTACTGGCACTGGAGCAATTACAGGTATATTATTTCGGGATGCCTGCTTAGCCACCTCTTTTAAAGAAGCCCCATCTAAAGGACCTATAATAGCATTATAAGAAGCCAAATTTTCCCCAACCAAAATTTCTTTGGTTTTTTGAAGGTCTAATTGATTGTCCAAAGTTCTTACATCCACAGATATCCCTAATTTTTTTACAGAATCTAAAGCAATTAGTGCTCCTGAATATAACCCCAAACTATATTTTAAATCTTTTCTAGAATTAATTTTCTTTGCTACTTCTTCTGAGTTTGATAAATTTAATCTATCTAACCTAAATGGTAATAGGAATAATATCTTAGATTTAGAACCAATAGAAATACTATCTAATAAATTAATTTTATCTAATACTAAAGAGTTTCTTACTTCAAAATCTCCTGTTTGAGCTTTTGGTAATTTTAAAATCATGCCTGCTTTTAAACCATCTTTCATTTTCGGGTTTAATTGCACCAATTCTCTATAACTTAATCCTAACTTACGGGTTAATGAATATTCGGTTTGTTTAGGTTTAACTTCATAGAAAATATAATTCTCTGTATTCACGGCACCTATGGCTGCCTTTTTTTCTGGAATACGAAGAATCATTCCTTCTTTTAAGCCTCCACGCTCTTTTATTTCAGGATTTAAGTCTATTAATTCCTCGGCTGTATAACCAAACTTCTTCTTTAAACTATAAAAAGTCTGACCAGCAGGAACCGTGTAAGATTTATACAACTGTACTTCTTGTTGAGAAACAGAACTACCTGCTAATTTTGGAAGTTTTAACACACTTCCTTCTGACAAATTATTGGCATCTTTAGAAAGTTCCGGATTCAGCTCTAATAAGTGATCTATAGTTATGCCATATCTATGCGCAATGCTCCAACGTGTTTCTTTAGCAGTAACCGTATAATTATCATACTCCTCGGAAATAACTTGAATTTCTTCTGGTTTTACCCTCTTGTATTTAGGTATACGTAAAACCATCTTCTTTCTTAAAGTAGAAGCATACAACTCTGGATTATACTTTTTAATATCTTCCTCTGTAATACGAAATCTTTTTGCTATACTATACAAAGTCTCTCTCTTCTTTACTTTATACGAAGTAAAACCCGTTGGCTTCTCTTGAACCGGAACATCATCTCTCTCTACTTTCTTATCAACCGTAGATTTTACATTTGCAGAAGCTTGTTTTGCATCTAAAGGAATAACGAGAATGGTACTAGCCTTTAAAGACATGTTTTTCTTCACCTCTTTATTATAAGTTAAAATATCATCCGTTGACACCTTATACTCTTTTGCTATACCCTCTAACGTTTCTCCCCTTTTTACTGCATGTGTAGTAAATTTTTGAGCTACAGCTTTACAACTAATCAACACAAAAAGGAAAATCCAAAAAACTTTTTTCATACCTAAACTCATATTATTCCCATTCTATAGTTGCAGGTGGCTTAGAACTAATATCATATACCACTCTATTTACACCTCTTACTTTATTTATTATATCGTTCGATGTTTTCTGCAAAAACTCATAAGGTAAATTTACCCAATCAGCCGTCATTCCATCTGTACTTTCCACTGCTCGTAAAGCTACACATTTTTCATAGGTTCTTTCATCCCCCATTACGCCTACACTATTTACGGGTAAAAGCATGGCTCCGGCCTGCCAAACTTTATCATACAATCCCCATTCTTTTAAACCGTTTATAAATACCGCATCTACTTCTTGTAAAATAGCTACTTTCTCCCGAGTTATATCTCCTAAGATACGAATAGCTAATCCTGGTCCAGGAAAAGGATGTCTTCCTAATCTTTCATCATCTATACCCATACTAGCTCCTACTCTACGAACCTCATCTTTAAACAACATTCTTAAAGGCTCTACCACATCTAACTTCATATAATCTGGTAAACCACCTACATTATGGTGACTCTTAATAGTTGCTGATGGACCACCTGTTGCCGAAACAGATTCTATAACATCTGGGTAAATAGTACCTTGAGCTAACCATTTTGCATCTTCTATTAAATGCGATTCATCATCAAAGACCTCTATAAACACTCTTCCGATAATTTTTCTTTTCTTTTCTGGGTCACTCTCTCCTGCTAGTTCATCCAAAAAGCGTGCCGAAGCATTTACTCCTTTTACATTAAGCCCCATTCCTTCATATTGCTTTAGAACATCTTCGAACTCATTCTTACGTAAAAGCCCATTATCGACAAAAATACAATGTAGATGTTTCCCTATAGCTTTATGTAAAAGAACAGCAGCCACCGTAGAATCTACCCCACCTGAAAGGCCTAATATAACTTTATCATCCCCTATTTTTTTCTTAAGCTCCGCAACTGTAGTATCTACGAAAGCATCTGGAGTCCAAGTTTGTGCTAAACCAGCAATTTTTACTAAGAAGTTTTCTAATAATTGCTTTCCGTCTTTAGAATGATATACTTCTGGATGAAACTGAATTGCATAAGTATCTTCCCCTTCTATTTTATAAGCTGCATTTTCCACATCATTGGTGCTAGCCAATTTCTTAGCATTTGTAGGCAACTCTTTAATAGTATCACTATGACTCATCCATACTTGACTTCCTTCTGAAATATTTTCGAAGAAAACCTCACCTTCTTCTACAAAAGACAAATTGGCTCTACCATACTCCCTTGTATTTGATGGCGCAACGTTACCACCTCCAAAATGTGCTAAATATTGTGCACCGTAACATACTGCCAATAAAGGTTTTTTTCCTCTAATCTGAGACAAATCTGGATGTGGAGCATCTTCCCCTCTTACAGAAAAAGGAGAACCCGAAAGAACCACTGCTTTATACTCAGAAAGGTCTTCTGGTAGTTTATTGTAAGGCTTAATTTCACAGAAAATATTTAATTCTCTAACTCTTCTAGCGATAAGTTGTGTGTACTGAGAACCAAAATCTAATATTAGGACGTTATTTTGCATGCGCAAAAATAGCAATTTGAAAATTTTAAGAAAGCATCTAAAGCAGATATTTACACAACAATATTAAAACTTATAAACAGATCAAGCTTTAATTAAAAATTCACCTTGATGTTGTAATCTAAAATAAAGACATAAAAAAGCTTAGGAACCACCCTAAGCTTTACATCGAAATTAAAACCAAACTAAACATATAAAGCCTTAAAAGACCTTATACAAAATCCTTTTCACAGCTATTTCATATTCATATACAAACAATTAACCTAGCAAAAACCCTACTTACCAATAAATTCATTATCTTTAAGTAAATTATTTTAATCCTATGACAAATCCTTATTTACAAGAGATTAAGTCCGAATTAAAATTAGCGCTTACCGAAAGAAACCACCCCCTAAAATTTTGTGTACTTAGCTCCATTGATTCTGACAATACACCGCATACACGAATTATTGGAGTCCGAAAGGTCACCAACGATTTAAAACTTACTTTATACACCGACGAACGATCGAATAAAGTATCTCAAATCAAAGAAAATCCTAATGTGAGTTTACTTTTTTATGACCCCAATAAAAAAATGCAAATTAAAATTGAGGGGATAGCATCTATTATAAACGATCAAAACCTACTTAAAGAAAAATGGCTAAAAATTAGCCCTGAAGAAAAAAAAGATTACAGCACAGTAGATGCTCCAGGAGCTAAAATGGACAATCCTACTGATTTAACTTTTTTAAAAAAGAAAAATTATTTTTGCATTATAGAAATTGAAACTAAAAGTTTAGAGTATTTAAAACTTAGAAAAGAAAATCATTTTAAAGTTTTTTTTAGTAGAGATATTAATGGCTGGGTTAGTGAGTTTCTTGTTCCATAAAATTATTCCATTGTTTTTAATATAGCTCGTATATCTTCTTCCGTAGTATCTGGATTTATAAAACAAAAACGAGAAACCGTTTCGAAAGCACCCCCCACTTTCCATTTTGTTGGAGTCACCAAGGCAAAACCATCTCTATGGTTTTTATAGGTCCAATCTCGATAGTCTGTTGGTGTCCATCCTTTTCTCCTAAATAAAACACAGGATAGACTTGGCTCCCTAACCAATTCTACTACTGGGTTTTCTTTTATTATTTCACCTGCTAAATTTGCCAATGCAATTCCTTCCTCAACAGCCGATTTATATCTATCCGTACCATGCATTGCTAAAGAGAACCACAAAGGCAATCCTCTTACTCGTCTAGTTAGCTGAATTTGGTATTCCGAAGGATTAAACCCATGAGCTCCTTCGTCTTTAAAAATATCTAAATAACTTCCTTCTTGCGAATGGGCTTCTTTTGCCAGTTCTGGATTTTTATAAATAACAGCACCGCAATCATACGGTGAGAATAACCATTTATGAGGATCTATAGTAATACTATCTGCATTTTCTATTCCATCGAATAAATGGCGCACAGAGTCCGCAGCTAAAGCCCCTCCGCCATACGCAGCATCTACATGAAACCACAGGTTTTCTTTTGCACATATTTCCGAAATACCTTTTAAGTCATCAATAATTCCGGCATTTGTTGTTCCACCTGTAGCAACTACAGAGAACAATCTTTTTCGTTGGTAAGAATCTAACGCATCTATAGTTTTTTGCAAATCCGCTTTAGACATTAAATCTTCTGTAGGTACCAATACAACATCAGCATCTATTACTTTAGCCATGGCTTTAATAGAGGAGTGAGCCCCTATAGAAGTAATTATTAGTCCTTTTTTATTTACGTTTTCTGGGTTTTTACGCCAATTTTCTCTTGCGGCCACCATAGCGGATAGATTCGCTGCAGTTCCCCCACTAGTAAAAACTCCAAAAGCTTTTTCTGGTAATCCTGTTAAAGAAACCAGCCATTTCATAGCCTCATTCTCCGCAAAAATACCTCCTGCCCCTTCCATCCAATAAGCGCCATGAATACTAGATGCCGATGTAACCAAATCGAACATAATTGCAGCTCTTGTAGGTGCCGCTGGAACAAAAGCCAAATGTCTCGGATGATCAATCGGAACCGTTGCTTTTATCAACACTTCTTTAAATATATTAAATGCATTTTCACCACCTATTCCTTCTGCTGTAATTGTTTCTCCTACTAGAGCTCTTAACTCTTCTTCTTTTTTAGGTTTCCCAAGTTCTGGGTCGGTTTTAGTTATTCTATTTATAGCATATTTAACAACATCCAATGTCATTTCTACTAAGCCTATATCAATATTATGCATCTAAGTCTATTTATATACCCAAAGTTAATGTATTGGCTAGACCATTCCATGGGCAAACAAAGAAATTTCCACACATTATTTAATCTAAGAAAAAACTTAAGTTCTCTTTTTCCTTTCCAAAGCCC
>NZ_JADGES010000164.1 GCF_016744255.1 Maribacter sp. | reverse complement strand
AGCATCAGTAGTTCCTGAAATAGTAACAGGACTATTGTCTTCTACAGCGTTTATGATATTATCAGTTGCAACAGGATTAATAGTAAGTGTTGGCGGAGTTATATCAGTAATCGTAATTTGTTCACTTAAATCATCTGGGAATGAATTAGCTTCACCACCAGTAACAGTAACATTTGTAATTTGATTAGTAAGTGTTGTACCTGAAGGAGCAGGAGAAACGGTAGAGGAGATGTTTAGAGAAACTGAGCTGTTTGCAGCAAGAGCTCCAATAGTCCATTCACCTGTTGCAGGATTATAGGTGCCACCAGAATGGCCTGTGTAAGTTAAGCCTGCAGGTAATTGATCCGTAATGACAAGTCCAGATGCATCAGAAATTCCTTTGTTTTCAGCAGTTAATGTCCATGTAATTGTATCTCCAACTTCTGGAGTTGAATTATCAACAGTTTTAGAAGTTACGATATCTGCTCTACAATCGGTACTAGCGGTACTTCCACCATCGGTTAAAGAAATTTCGGTGGCTGTCCCAGAATAGTTTGTAACAAGAAGAGCATAATATTTACCAGTAGTGGCTGTAATGCTAAAGTTGAACCCAGGAGCAGAGGCATAATCACATGCTAAAGGAGCGCCAAATGCTCCACATTGAGAAGTCATATCTGTAATGGAATCGAAAGGCCCCCATATGGCACCATCAACATCAACAAGATTACTGTTTGTTTGTATGATATTTAGACTCCCTCCAGAGGAAGCTTTAAAATAAAACCAAGCAGGATTGGGACTTGAACTTAAACAACCATAATCATTCCCTGGATTGGTGGTTGTAGCAGCGGTTCCGGTAGTTGCGGCAGAAAATGTAGAAGGGGATCCAATACAAACTGTTGTATAATCACTTATGTCTCCACAAGATACTTGCGCTGTCAAATTACTAGCAGGCAAGATATAAAACAATATAAGTGTAATTAAGGTAATTGTAGGTTGTGAATACAGGTTATTACTTTTATTGATATTTAACTTACGTCTTTTGAATGGAGCAAGTAATTCTATCTTTTTAAGCAGGTATTGAAACATATACTTTAGAAAAAGTAATATTGTATTTGAATTATAATTTTCCATTAGAAATTGAATTTTAAAAAAAGAATCTAGCTGATTAGAGATAAATAAGGGGTAAATATTCTTTTTTTTTTAGAAATCACATAATTATTGTTGTGGGAATAGGTTAAAATGATGTGTGCTTACAAAATTTCTTTATGAAGTATCGTATTTAAGGAATAATTAGAAGTTAATTTAAGAGTGGCTTATAAGAGGTAAGCGACTATGAAAAGGTTGTTTCTTTAATGATTAAAATTAAGTATCATCTAGATGCCAAGCAACGATTTTTAGTAAGAAAAATTTGTAAGAATAGTAGGGTTAAAATAAGGTGTTTTATCAACTATAAAGCCGAAAATATTTTTTATTTTAGTGTAGTTAAAACCTTACTATTTCTTTTATTTGCACTAGGATAGCTGTTGGTAATCCTTAAATTAACAGCTATTTCTAAAGTCGTAGAGTTAACAGAAAAGATTGTTTTTTTTTTCGTCTAAAAGAAATATTCTTATAAGATTATTTAGAGACTAAAAGCCCCATTTTTTTTCCTTTTTCAAGCATGAAGCTGTATGCTTCTTCGTAGTTATTTCCTATTTTTCCTTCTAGGATAGCTTCTTTTATTGTTTCTTTTATTTGTCCTATTTCTTTAGAAGGTTCTAGTCCAAATGTTTTCATTATTTCTTCTCCAGAAATTGGAGGTTGAAAATTACGTACATGATCACGTTCTTCTACTTCAGTGATTTTGGTACGCACGATTTTGAAGTTATTTTTGTACTTGTTTTGTTTTCTTGGGTTCTTGGTAGTAATATCTGCTTCGCATAAAGTCATTAAATCTTCTATATGGTCACCAGCATCAAAAATTAGTCTTCTTACAGCTGAATCGGTTACAAAATCTTCTGATATGACAATAGGACGAGAACTCATAAGTACAATTTTTTGCACAAATTTCATCTTATCATTCAAAGGCATTCTTAACCTTTTAAATAGTTTGTATACCATTTTGGAACCCACAAATTCATGTCCGTGGAATGTCCAACCAATTTTTTTATGAAATTTTTTGGTTGGTGCTTTGCCTATATCATGTAACAATGCAGCCCATCTTAGCCATAGATTGTCTGTAGTTACAGCTATATTATCTACAACCTCTAATGTGTGCCAGAAATTGTCTTTATGTTTTTGTCCTTCTATTTCTTCAATGCCTTGTAATGCTACAAG
Organism: Maribacter sp.; assembly: GCF_016744255.1. Taxonomy (GTDB): domain Bacteria; phylum Bacteroidota; class Bacteroidia; order Flavobacteriales; family Flavobacteriaceae; genus Maribacter_B. The sequence continues at coordinate 1,418 of NZ_JADGES010000164.1, read as the reverse complement.
CTCTGGTAATATATACGGTAATAATCCTGTTTTATGTAGTAGAGCTAATCCAATAGAAGGTGTGCTGCTTGCTAGTATTTTATGTAACTCTTCTACAATACGTTCTTTAGATATAATATTAATTCGCTCCTTATGTTCTGTAATAGCATTTAAGGATTCTTTTTCAATGGTAAAGTTTAACTGTGTAGCAAAACGTATTGCCCGCATCATTCGTAAAGGGTCATCAGAATAGGTAATACTAGGTTCTAGTGGTGTTTGTATACTCTTTTGTTCTAGGTTTTGTACTCCATCAAAAGGGTCTATTAGGTTTCCAAAAGAATTTTTGTTCAAAGAAAGAGCTAAAGCGTTAATAGTAAAGTCCCTTCTTTTTTGGTCGTCTTCGAGTGTTCCATTTTCCACTACAGGCTTACGGCTGTCTCTATGGTAACTTTCTTTTCTAGCACCAACAAACTCTAATTCTAGGTTTTTGTATTTAATCATAGCAGTACCAAAATTTTTGAATACAGAAACTTTGGGGTTATTTGGCAACAGGGAAGCTACTTTTTTTGCAAGTTCAATACCGCTGCCCACGGCAACAATATCTATATCTTTTGGAGTTCCTCGCTGTAATAGGAAATCGCGTACGAAACCGCCGATAACATAAACTTCAAGAGACAAAGACTCTGATGCTTCTGTTAATATTTTAAAAATAGGGTCTTGTAAAGCCTTAGTGTAGTTCTGCTGCATTTTATTCACGAATCACTTTCACCTTACCATTATTACTTAATTTAATAATGGAAGAAGGTGAACCAAAATTTTGTTCTGTTTGCAAATTTACAATATAGTCTACACCTTTTAAAATAACAGAACTAATTTCGTTTCTGTTTCTTGGGGTAGGTTGGTCAGAAATATTTGCAGAAGTAGAAACAATAGGCTTTTTAAAATTGGTTATTAGATACTTACAAAATTTATCAGAGGCTATTCTAATCGCAAGTGTATTATCCTCAGCGATTAAATTTTTGGCAACACCTTTTGGATTATCGTAGATAATTGTAGTCGGTTTGGTCGCCAAATCCATAATATCGTATGCTAAATCGGGTACTTTTTCAATATGGCGTTCTAACATAGCATCATTCGCAACTAAGCATATTAAAGCTTTGGAGTCTGTTCTTTGTTTTAGTTTGTAAATTTTTTTAACGGCTTCTTCATTAGTAGCATCGCAACCTATTCCCCAAACGGTATCTGTGGGATATAGAATGAGACCACCGTTTTTTAAAATTTCAAGGGTTTTGTTAATTTCTTGCTGCATGTTTTATTTAATTTTTTTGAAGGAAAATTATTCTTTAATAAAATCTAAATATTTTTTTTGCTGTTATTCAAAACTCCATTTAGAATTTTGATAATTATTTGGAGGTGAAATTTTTTTATCGGAGATATCT
>NZ_JADGES010000072.1 GCF_016744255.1 Maribacter sp. | reverse complement strand
GTAAATATTTAGCTAAGTTTGAGTTCAAATTTTAAAGTATATAATTGAGTTCAAAGTTATAATTTTAAACTTTGTCCCCAAGTTTTACGCTTGACCCCTTACATTATTAATTGCTTTATTAGAAAATTCTTATTTTCTGTAACATCATAATCTTCATACCCCTTGGTAAATTTATTCTAACCTTAGATATTTGTGATGATTTAAAGCTTTTTATGTGCTTCCGATTCAATATCAAGAAATTTTCATATGTTGATTCTTTTACTAGGTGAGGATATCTTTGCAAAAGAAAGCCTTATAATTTTATATAATGAGGCGACAACAATGCAGGAAAAACAAAAAGTATTCCGACGCTAATCTTTTTTAGTTTTCTTAATTCTCCAGAAATGGATTGAAACAATATTTATATTACCCTATTACATTTTCCGCTAGAAATAGAAAGCTTGAAAATTAAAAATTTTCAAGCTTTCTGCTTATCAGGATAACATAATGAACCCATATTCGCTATATTGCTTACAATCAAAAAGTTGCCTTTATTCTTTTTAAAACCAAATAATTTACTCGTATTTTAAATTGAGTTAGAAATTTTACTATTTTTCTACCGTTTACTGATCAAAAAAAGTACCATGACGAAGCATTCAAGCACAAGAACAACGATTGGAATAATAGGAATTGGCCATTTAGCCCAATATCTTATCAATGGTTTTAGAAATAGATCCTCTGAAATAATATTAAAATTATATAATCGAACATACGAAAAAGCAGCAGCCTTAAAAGGTTCCGACGCAAACATTCACATTGTTAAATCCAATCAGGAAGCCATATCTAATTCTGATATTGTTATAATAGCTACTCGCCCTAAAGATGTTAAAGTTGCCCTAAGTAATACCTATTTTGAAAAACATCAAGTTCTTGTATGCGTAGCTGCGGGTGTAACTCTAGTAGAATTAAATTCATTAATAAAACCAGCAAAGGCCATTAGGGTACTACCTATATCATCTGTCGCCATTAACAAGAGTCCTATTTTGCAATATCCCCATAATAAACTGGCGCAAGAGCTTTTCTCAATGGTTGGTAATGTACATGTTTTACCTAATGAAGAAATGTTAACACCAGCTACTGCAATAGTAGGCGCCTTTTATGCTTGGATGTTTCCGCTCATGAATAATATAATACAATGGGGGAAAGAAAATAATATAAAAGAAGATTTGGCCCGTGAGCTAGTCATTGAAACCATAGAAAGTGCCACAGGAATGGCAATACATCAAAATAATCTCGATTTAAATGAAATTTGGAAAACCCTTGCCACTCCTGGAGGAATTTCAGAATTAGGAATGAAATCTATCCAGAAATCCGATGGATTAAATTTATGGTCTAATGCTTTGGGTGAAGTTGTCAAAAAAATGAACCAAGAAAATGAAGCTAAAAAATGAATGAACAACGTTTAGATGCGGTAATAAAAAAGGCATTAGAAACTCAATTACCAGAAGTTGAAACACTTCTAAACGAGGCAAATGAAATCGCAAAAGGCATTACCATAGGCAGAACTGCATTTTTTGATTATTGGGATGTTTCTTCAGAAGCGGAGTTTAAAATACGTAGTATTAAAGAGGGCAGAATTATGTACCATGCACATATTGGTATGGGCAACTGGCAATTAACCGAAGAAGCTCTTGCTTTTGTGCATCAGGAGGCAACAAATAATGGTATAACAGTTGATCGCGCTGGTCTTTGCCTTGATCGCCGAATGGGTCTACCACAGAATATTAGAGCAAATATACCTGCTGAAACCGGACCTCTTTTAGAAACATTCAATGATTGGAACCGTATAGGTAAAAGAACTCCTATTCAGCCGCATATGGGTGATTTTATGATAGGGTTTCCAGCTTCAACAACCAATACCATTAATGCATTAAAAGCTGGAGTGACCACGATTGGTAACCTATCGCAGTTTTTTGCACATGAAGCACCTGGTTGGCATGATCAGGTAACAACTGCAATAGAAACCACAAAATCTATTGCTATTTTGGGCGCATTAAAAAATAAAGGCGTTATGTTTCATTCCTATCTTGAAGACGGTTATGGTGCATTATTTTTTGATTGCACAACAGTTGCTGGCTGGGCATATCTTGAAAAATATATTGTAGAAGACTTATTAAACGCTAAGCTTTCTCATTGCATTGGTGGCCTAACATCCGACCCCATAAAACGTTCAGGCTGGGTTTTTGCATTGGATGAAATTCATGAGCAAGAATGTATTGGCTCTATGTTTTATGGCGATACTATTTCATATACCAGAAATTTTGACGTCAATAGAGGATTGGTAAGTGAGTATCTTTTATGGGATATTATGACGCAGTTAAAATGCCCTACTGGTCATGCTGTTTTACCTCTTCCTGTTACCGAAGCCGTAAGAGCGCCTTCTAAAGAGGAAATTGTTGAAGCGCAAATATTGGGACATAGAATAGAGGAAACAGCAAGACGTTTGGTGGATCATGTAGATTTTTCTTCAAGTCATATTTTTGCCCGAAAAATGGTTAAGCATGGGAAACAAGTTTTTAAAAATGCGCTTCACGGTTTAAAAGAAGCAGGAGTAGATATTAAAAATCCATTGCAACTTTTGTATGTTCTAAAACAAATGGGACCGGCCGTATTTGAAGAAATGTTTGGCGCCGGAGCTTTGGACAAAACAGAGGTAAGAAATCGTGAAATTTTAATTCCAACGGATATATTTGAGCAATCAAAAGCTTGTTACAAAGATAATTTACCTATGTTTTCTACAAAGGAGATCAAAAACTCTGTAAAAGATAAGTGCTTTTTAATTGCTTCTACAGATGTCCATGAGCATGCTGTTATGGTATTAAAATGGCTACTTTCAAATACAGGAGCAGAGATTATTTATATGGGAGCAGAATGTAATCCCGAAGAAATAGTTGAACAAGTAAAAAAGAAAAAAATAGATGCCATTTTAATCAGCACACATAACGGTATGGCATTAGATTATGCGAATATGTTAAAAGAAAAAATGGCAGCACAGAATCTAGATACACCTGTGCTCTTTGGAGGAGTACTAAATCAAAAAATACCAAACAAAGAAATACCAGTAGATGTTACTAAAGAGTTGATAAAAATAGGTTTTTATCCAAGCAATAGATTAGGTCATCAAGTACAAAATTTAATGAAAATAAAATTATAAAACTATAAAGACGCAATTGAAAATGGAAAAAACAACAGTTATCATAATTACCCTTCTAGTGTATAAGGTACTATTAATAGGTATTGGTATTTGGTCCTCTAGACGTACCAAAAGCAATACAGATTATTTTTTAGGAGGAAGAAATCTAGGCCCAGTAGTAGCAGCCATAAGTTATTCAGCAAGTTCCTCTTCTGCATGGACACTTCTGGGAATGAGTGGGGCTGCTTATGTTCTTGGTTTATCGGCCATTTGGATTGTTTTAGGGTGTTGGTTAGGAGTTGTTCTTGCTTGGTATTATGTAGCACCTAAAATGCGAAAGTATAGTGCTGAAAATAATAATATTACAGTAATTGATTTTGTGGCACATAAAACCACAGGAACTTCACGTAGTGCTATAGTTATTGTTTCCTCTATTATCATTTTAATATCCTTTGCTTTTTATGTGGCAGCACAGTTTCAAGGAGCAGGAAGTACTCTTTCTACCACTTTTAACATGTCAGTTAATGGTAGTATCATATTAGGAGGACTCGTAATTATGATATATACCTTTTTAGGTGGGTTTTGGGCGGTTAGTATAACAGATACTGTTCAAGGAGTATTAATGGCAATTACTGCTTTAATTTTACCTACTGCTGCAATTATTAGTATTGGTGGCTTCGACGCTCTTTTTGAAGGTTTACGCGCTACCGCCGATCCAGAATATTTAAGTTTATCAGGAAAAAACACAGGATTAGCAGTAATAGGTTTTGCAGCAGGGTCTCTTGGTATTGGTTTTGGTCCTGTTGGTCAGCCACATCTTTTGGTACGCTTCATGGCATTACGCGATGACAAATCGGTACGTCAAGCACGAGTACTTACTGTTGTTTGGTTCTTAATTGTTTTTACTGGAATGTTGATTTTAGGCTTGGCAGGACAAATGTTGATACCAGGATTAGAAGGAGCTGCTGTTGAAACGGTATTCTTTGAACTTACCAATAGATTATTCTCTCCTTTGTGGGCAGCCATTATTATTGCCGCTGTATTATCTGCGATTATGTCAACAGCAGACAGTCAATTACTGGTAGGAGCCTCTAGTATTTCCCATGACTTAGGTCTGGGAAATCGTTTTCCTAAGCAACGTTTACTAATATCTAGATTGGCGATTGCTGTAGTAGTTATCGCATCTATTATTATTTCTATCTATGTTCCAGCAACTATTTTTGATCGAGCTTTATTTGCATGGAGCGCTCTTGGCGCTGCCTTTGGCCCTATTGTAATATTTAAACTATCTGGTTTTAAGTATTCTGGTAAAATTATATTACTTGCAATTTTAGTAGGATTTGTTTTAGCAGTAATATTTTTTATGTTACCAAACACCATAGGCGATTATGTAGAACGTATAATACCCTTTGTTGCTGGTTCAATAATACTTTGGGCTACTAGAAAAAGGAAGCAAAACTAACTTTCTGATTACAATACAAGGCTTGCTAATTTATGTTTTTTACTTCACATAAATTAGCAAGCCTTGTTTTATCACAGTTTAATTTCGATAATAGAGAAAAAATAGTACGATAATAAGACGATCATCCATTATATTACTAAAAATAATTAAGGAAAAAGCACTTAGTTTAATCCAGTTTTGCACGTGCTTTCTCCAGTCTTTTTATCCAATCTGCATTTATTTTATGTTCTTTGGCACCAGCAATCATAATATCTAAATATTGTTTTGAAGGGGTATAAGGGCCTTTAGGGTTTGTAACCCGATAAAGATCTGCAGCATACCATTTTCCATCTTCACCAAGCACTTGAAAGGTCTCTCTTTTGTATATTCCTAACGGCACATCTTCTAAAATATCCAAGGCCTCCATTTCTTTTTTTGAAATCCAGTATAATACCGCATAAACCATTCCGCCTGGCTTTTCGATAATACTACTTAGACCACCTTTCATATTTGTTGAGTATTTTCTAAACTGAATCTCGTAATTAGGTAGTTGTACATTCATTACATACTCCAAACTAGGTGCATACTTTTTCATATACTCTTCTGACATATTCGATCCGTATCCCAAGTAAAGAATCTTTTCTTCATTATTAGAATTCTGAGCAGAACTATTCACTGAAAGACTAATAATCAATACGAGCATTAGTGACTTCATTACTTTAAAAGGATTGTTGAAATTCATGTCTTGTTTTTTTGTTGGAATTAAATATAAGCATAAAAAATTGAATCACCTTACCATGAAGCAAGACCTGACAACACAAACACTTAAAAAATAAGCTAAGTTTCAAAAAGCATATTTACCAGTGCTATATTCCTGAATCACACCCGAGTAGAATTTGAAACAAATACAATTGCAGTGACAATTGCCAAAGAATTAGAAATTGATTTTTCTTCAGGGTGTATCGCTTGGAAGGGTGTTTTAAAAACAAATAGGAATTAGCAGCTATAGGGAAGATAATTTACACCCTATTCCTAATTGGCTCATATATTACCGCAAATGTCATTCACTCAACTATAACGAATAAAAAACCAACCGATCAATATGAACCTATTTGGACTTTTTATGGAAGAATTCAAAAAGCAAAGACAAAGACTCAATTATCAGCTTGGAAAAAACATCCTTAAATCCCCTTTTCATAGACATACAACCTCAACTATTCACTATATTTAAAAGTTGATTTTTTTTACATGAAAAAGTTTCTATTTCGTAGTCTTACATTATTAATTGCTCTACCCTGTATTGCTTTACTATTCAGCAACCTTATTATTAGTAATTCTACTGAAAATAAAACGTTCAACACCGCTCTTGAAATCCCTAAAAACAAGGTTGGACTTGTTTTAGGTACTGCTAAAAAACTAATTGGCGGTGCACCAAACCCATATTATACGAATCGTATTAATGCGACTATCACTCTTTTCCATGCAAATAAAATAGATTTTGTTTTAGTTAGTGGAGATAACGGCAGCATATACTATAATGAACCCAATAGTTTCAAAAAAGATTTAATCAAAGGTGGAATTCCTGCTGAAAAAATATTTCTAGACTATGCAGGCTTCCGTACTTTAGACTCTATGATGAGAGCAAAAACAGTTTTTGGATTAGACTCTGTTACCATAATTTCTCAAAAATTCCATAATGAAAGAGCTATATATATTGCCAAAAAAAAGGGCCTAAATGCTATTGGCTTTAATGCGAAAGACATTAAAGGTAAACAAGGTTTTAAAGTACATTTTAGAGAGTACTTTGCTAGAGTAAAAGTTTTTATCGATTTACTATTGAACACGCAGCCCAAATTTTTTGGAGATAAGATTCTTATAAAATAGATTCCTTTAGAATTTATAAATTGTTTTATTTTACAAAAAATAACACCCAACTATTTTGACATCTTCTCTTAAAAAATTTCTTAAAAGTATAGGACCAGGCTTACTATTTGCTAGTATGGCTATAGGAACATCGCACTTAGTAATGTCCACAAAGGCCGGTGCTCAATATGGATGGATAATGGTTTTCCCTATCATACTTGCTAATATTTTAAAATACCCTTTTTTTGAATTTGGCGTTCGGTATACCAATGTAACAAACAAAACCCTTATCGAAGGTTATTTAAACCGTGGTAAAGGCTATTTATGGTTTTATGCCATCATTACTCTAGTAAGCACTTTTACCATCTTAGCCGCTTTATACATTGTTACTTCTGGCTTATTTATAAATCTGTTTAAGATTTCTGAAGTCTCTGTTTCTATAATTGCTTTATGCCTATTTTCGTTAATTAGCCTATTACTAATTGTCGGAAAATATTCTTTTTTAGAAAAGTCTTTGAAATACGTTGTAAGCCTTTTACTTTTTGCAGTACTTACGACAACGATACTTGTTATTTTCAAAGGACAAGTAGCACAAGCACCAAACTTTACACCTTCTCCTATTCTTAATGAAGTAGGCATTCTTTTTTTAATTGGATTAATGGGATGGATGCCAACAACGGTAGAAGCATCTAGCTGGATTAGTCTTTGGAGTAAAGAAAAATGGCAAATTCAAGGTGATAAACCTAGCCTAAAAGAAAGCTTAAGAGAATTTAATATAGGCTACCTCATCACTGCTATATTAGCCGTCTTTTTTTTAATTATCGGATGGCTCACTCTTTATGGTACCAATACAGTATTAAGTAGTAGTGCTATTACTTTTGCCGACCAGATTGTTACTTTATTCACTATCCATATTGGCCAATGGGCCTATATTTTTATTTCTGTCGCCGCCTTTGCTACCATGTTTAGTACCTGCATGACTGCACATGACGCTATTGCACGCGTAAGTATTGACATACTACAATTACTTAGTACAAAAATTAAGAAACAGAACTCTAAAAAGTTATTTCCAGTAAGTGTTTTAATTCTTGCAGTAATAAACTTTGTTGTCATTGCCGCTTTTGGAGCTAATATGGGACAGTTAGTTGCGCTCGCTACTTTCGTTTCTTTTGTTGTTGCTCCTATTATTGGTTTTATGAATCTAAAAAACGTATTAAGCTCGGAACTGCATGAAGAGCAGAAGCCAAAAAAAGGCCTTCTCCTATTATCCTATACAGGAATTATCTTTCTCTCCTTATTTTCTATCTACTATTTTTGGCTGATTATTATTTAGATTCCTAACAAAAATATACTCCTTTAAGCATCTATATTGCTATCGGTCATTCAACGATTGTTATGTTAAACACTTCTAAGCGAAACATACAGAATCTCCCATTTTATCGCAGTTCTTTAACCCATTAATTATACACTTTATGAAACATTTAAAAATGTATTTACTAATTATCGTTGTTGGCTTTTCCCTACAGAGCTGCTCTAGCGACAAGGACAACATAACTAAAAATAATGACCGAACTACCCTCTCCAATAGAGACTATTACAAAATTAACCGTAAATGATTTATTCTAGTTCCTTATAATTTTCTACTACAAACAAAGTACGATTATTTTGATTATGCAAAAAATCTAAACAATACACTCCATTAGCACACCTGTTTTTAATTTTTTCTTCTCCATAACCTAAAGCTCCAACAATATTAGAAACTGAAGCTCCTTTTTGCAATAAGTATATTTTAATAGCGTCTGCTCTTTTTTGAGAAAGTTTTTTATTTGTTACATCTCTACCTTTACTCGCTGTGTGAGATTCTATCCGTACTTGTAATTGCGGAAAACCCTGTATTGCAACTATCACCTTATCTAACTCAGCAGCTATTAAAGGGGTTACTATACTTTTTCCATTATCAAAGTAAAATTTATTTAATTTAATAATGGTCTTTTCTTCTTTCTCTTCGACCAAATCATTTAATGCAACAATTCCCATATTTAAAGGAGATTTCTGTGCTTCAATCATTCCCTCTTCATTAAAAGTAACAGAAAAAGTAGAGTGCCCTCCCTTAGTTGCTTTTATAGTTACCTGATTAAACCATGGCAATTCAACTGTATAATCCCCATCCTCCGTAGTATATATTTCTTTTACAATATGACCTTTGGAATCTCTTAATTCCACTTTTGCCTTATCAACTCCTCTTCTATTCGTTAAACTAATTACCCTTCCTTTAATAGCAAATGTTTTTAATCCTATTTCATTAGTAACACTAAAACTATATATATCATCATCTCCCTGTCCTCCTTCTCTATTAGATGAGAAATAACCAGAAAGTTCGCCTACACTATTCTCTTTTATTATAAAGCCAAAATCATCTTGATTAGAATTTATGCCACCTCCTAAATTTATTGGAATACTAAAACCGCCATCTATTAACATATTAGTTTTATAAACATCCATCCCTCCAAAACCATAAAAAATATCTGAAGAATAGTATAAACTACCATCCTGAATATAAGGTGCTATTTCATTAGCTGGAGTATTAATTCTTGCTCCTAAGTTAATTGGTTCCGACATTATTTGCCCATTATTAGTATAGACATAATACAAGTCTGTACCACCATAACTATCGTCGAAATTTGCTGAAAAATATAGTTTACCACTACCTTCTTCGAAAAACGGATAGTAAAAAGAGGTGCTTAAATCTTTTAATAAATAATTGTAAGAATTAGATCTATCCACAGAACCAATTGCTAGTGCATTTTTTCCATTCTCATCGAAAGCCATATTACCTCCACTAGTATTAGAACGAATATAAAATAGCCTATCTGTTGCTTCTGCATAAAAAGGTGTAGCTTCATGAAAACCGAAATCTGGTATACGTGTAAATGGATTAGGATTAACTGGCACTCCTTCATTTCCTAATTTTGCAACAAAAATATCTAGATAGCCTTGTTCTCCAGACTTACCTCCTCTATTCATGGCAACTTTCCTATTACTACTAAATAATATTTTATCTTTATAAAATGCAGGTGAAAAATCGGATTGAGGGCTATTAATTTCTAAATTTTTTATCCCGAAAACCTGCTCTTCTTTATTGTTAGATAAAATTTCTTTGTTGAACTCATAATTTTCTAACAATTCCCTAGATAATAAATGCGATTTAGAATCTAGAAAAGCATCTACTCTTACTTTCTCGCCATTCTTTGCTAAACTTTGTAACATTTTATTAAATCTATGTGTAGAAAGAATAGTGTCATTATTTTTATTAACAACAATATAACTTAATGCGGCATTTTTATAATCTTTTACTTTAAAGTAAGAGTCCGCCAACTTCATTTGTTTCTCGTTAGAAAGAGGCCATTTTGTTTTTTCTTTTTCATATTCTTGTATAGCCTTCTGGTACTTATATTCATAAAAATAAATATCCCCTTTAGACTCTTTATTTTGTCCATAAGACCAAGCACTCGTTATTACAAATAATGCTAATACTATTCTAAATTTCATATACTGCTTACTTTAGAAAAATCTTGGAGTATCTATTTGCTTTGGTTTCCCCTTGGCATTCTGTTTTTCTCCTTTACCAGATTTATTTGTGCTTTTACCCTTACCTAAATAGAATTTAAAAATAACCTCATGAGAACCATTATTATATTCCCCCAATAAGTTGGTGTTATAATCATAAGAATATCCAATAAACATACCATTAGACACCTGAAAACCAGCTATTCCACTAAAGGCGTTATCTACTCTATAAGACACGCCTGCGGTGAATACATCTTTAATTAAAAAATTAGTAGATAAATTAATATTTACTGGAGCACCTTTTAAAGAATTTATTAAAAAAGCAGGTTTAAACTTTAATCCATCGGATAAATTAAACACGTAACCTCCAATAAAATTAAACTGCATCTTATCTTCCACAATGGTCGCTACATCCTCGTTATACACTCCATCTGTTAAAAAGTTAGGAGCGGAAGCTCCCATGTACCATTGGTCTCCATACATAAATAAACCAGCTCCTATGGTAGGGTAAAATTTACTTACAGTTTCTCTATCTAAAATTGGTTCCCCTGGATTCTCAAATGTCCCCTTAGAAAAATCAAGATTCAAAAAAGAACCACCTGCATCAATTCCGAAAGAGAACTTTGTTTCATCCGTAACGCTTACTTGAAAAGAATACGCTACATCCACAAAAGTTTGCGTCAATGGCCCTATTTGGTCATTGACTATATTAAACCCCAAACCATTTTTTTCATTTCGCATGGGTAAATTTAACCCCAATCGAATAGTTCTAGGAGCTCCTTCAATATCTATCCATTGCGCTCTATAGGCTGCATTAATTTCTGGGGTTTCTACTGTTCCTACGTAAGCTGGGTTAAAGCTGCCAATATTGTACATATACTGGGTGTATTGCGGTTCTTTTTGCGCATACATGGTTGCCACGCTAACCAAAAGTAATACAGCAACAATAACTTTACTGGGCTGCTTTATCTTTATATTAAAACTCATACTCATTTTATCTTATTAACTGTATCCAGCCTTTTAGCACTTCTGTATCATTACCTAAATCTAACAAATAGAAATACGTTCCGTCTGGAACTTGACCACTATCTCCTTCACCATCCCAATTATTAATATATCCAGCAACTGTGTAAACTAGGTTTCCATACCTATCATAAATCTGTAAGCGATTAGCTGGGTACTGTTCTATACATTGGATTTTTAAAAAGTCGTTTGTACCATCTCCATTTGGCGAAAACTGATTAAAAACAAAACCACAATCCGCTTCTGTTGGCAAACTCACTAATACCTCAGCACTAGCAGTATTATTATTGTCAGCATCATTGCTATCTGTTTGCGCTGGGACTGAACCAATAATAGTCGCTGTATTTATAAATGTCCCCGCACTAGGAACAGTTACCGTAATTTCTAAAGTAGCTTCTTCGTCTTTTGCAAGCTCTGAAATTAGCCACACTCCAGTTGCCGCATCGTAATCTCCATTTAAAGTATTATGAGACACATAAACAAAACCAGAATCTACGGAAATTAAATCCGAAACCCGTATTTGACTTACAATAGTCTCTACAGATTTATTTTCTACCTTGATAGTAAAAACAACGGCATCACGTATCAAAGGTCTATTACTATTCGCTGTTTTGGTTATTTTTAAATCTACCCCCTCAGGCACATCAATGATTAAAGAAACCTCTGCTCTATCGTTAGCAGTATTATTATCTAATGGAAAAGATTCTAAAAGTTCCGCTACATTGGTATAAATACCCTCTGGTAATACAGTAACTTCTATATTTAAGGTTGCCGTACCCATTGCTCCTAATTCCGAAATTTGCCATATACCAGTAACTTCATCATAAGTACCACTAGAAGGAATATTAGATACATAATCAAAACCAGATTCTAATAAATCTCCTACAACAATATTTTGTACTTTATTGGGTGATAAATTATTTACTGTAATGGTGAAAATTACATTTTCCCCTGCAATAGCATTTGGATTATTAACTGTTTTTAAAATTTCAAGATCAATAGGGTCTGGAGTACAATCTGCTGTAACACTAATAGTAACATCTGTAAAAGTATTAGCACATGGTGCTACTGCTTCAGTGGTAGTATATCTAAATATATAATCTCCTACAGCTTGATCAACAAAACTAACTACATTATCCGCTTCTATTACAAGTGTAGCAGGGCCAGAAACAAAAGACCATACGCCTATATCTGGGCTCCCTAGCAAACGACTATCTAAATCAATAGCACTTAATGGTTGTTGCGTAGATGCTAAACTACAAGCAATATCGTTCGAAGCCGTACCAGAAAAAGCCTCAGGTATAATTGTTGCAACAACCTCTACTCTTTCCCTTGAAACACAGCCATTAGCCTCCGCCTCCACATAAAATGAAGTCGTTTTATCTAAATTAACAGTAGAGTAAGAATTCCCTGTAGCTAATTCTGTTCCGCCAGTAAGGCTACTGAACCATTTTAGAGAAGCTCCCGCACTTGCCGTTGCAGACAACAATAAAATACCAGGCCCACAGTTTATAGCCCCCGTACCACTTTCTATTGCAGGTATTTCATTAGAAATTAATTCTATTTCTAAAACACCACCTGCACAATCATTAGTTGCGTCATAAAAGTAACCAAAGAAAGAACCTTCACTTGTTATATTTTCACTTAAAGATTGGGGGTCTAGCCTTCCCACTACATTAAAAGGGTTTGAAGATCTACTCCATATCAATGTCATCCCCGATGGAGGTGGTGTATTTGTATAATTATTTAAATTTGCACTTATCTCTCCACAAAATTCTGCACTTAGTCCGTTGGAAACTGGAGTGGAACCACAACCGTCATCATCATTATTTGTTACTGTTAGTTGAGGCACATCTGCGTCTGTGAGGGCATTATAAAATGAATCTGCAGAAATAACATTTCCTGTATTAATAGTACCTACATGATTCCCATCAATACTAGTATCATCTACTCCTAATATTGTAAGTGTCGCACCTGTGTTCCATTCCCCTGGCTCTATTGTTATACTTGTAGGGCCAGAGTTTTCCGTTGGAACATATCCATTTATATTAATAGTTACACTTGCTGAAGGCATACTAGTTAAAGTGAAAACAAAAATTGCTTGCACATCGCCAGCTTCTGTTGTTGTTCCTGTTAGTGTATTTATATTTACTCCTGCTTCATCATCATCAGTATTGGTAACAGCTACATCTGCCATAACTATACCTGCATAATCAGGACCTGACGAAGTAACAACCCCCGAAATAGAATAATTCTGAAAATCATCTACAATTGCATCATCTACTCCTACTACGGTTACTACAGTAGGAATATTCCAATTCGCAGTTGGTATTACTACTGCCGGAGAAACTGCCCCTTCCGTGGTATCATTACTAGATAAGGTTATCGTTACTGCTGTTGTGGGCTCACTATCTAAAGTTACTGTAAATGTTGCTATACCACCTGCCTCTGTAGTATTACCAGTCACTGAAGAAACAGTTAGCCCTGCTGTATCATCATCCGTATTTGTCACGGTTAAATCAGCAACTGCAAGTCCACTATAATCAGAACCTAGAGAAGTTGTATTCCCTGTAATAATAATATCATCTATATTGCCATCCACTATAGAGTCATCAATTCCAGCTATTGTTAATGTTACACCAGTGTTCCAATTTAAAGGTGTAAGTGTTACACTTGCAGGACCAGAGGTTTCTGTCGCATCATATCCACTAATAGGAATCGTAACATTTGCAGCAGGCTCACTAGTTAATGTAAAAAGAAAATCCGTTGTCCCACCTGCTTCCGTTGCTGTTCCTATGAGTGTATCTATATTTACTCCAACAACATCATCATCCGTATTTGTCACGGTTAAATCAGCAACTGTAAATCCACTATAATCAGAATCTAGAGAAGTTGTATTTCCTGTAATAATAATATCATCTATATCGCCATCCACTATAGAGTCATCAATTCCAGCTATTGTTAATGTTACACCAGTGTTCCAATTTAAAGACGTAAGTGTTACACTTGCAGGGCCAGAGGTTTCTGTCGCATCATATCCACTAATAGGAATCGTAACATTTGCAGTAGGCTCACTAGTTAATGTAAAAAGAAAATCCGTTGTCCCGCCTGCTTCCGTTGTTGTTCCAATTAGTGTATCTATATTTACTCCTGCCACATCATTATCTGCAATGGTTAACGTTGTAGATGCTGCAGCTCCAATAATATAAGCCCCTGGTTCTATTGTTACAACTACAGTTTCATCTCCTTCTACTAAGGCATCATCTACTATTCCTGACAATAAAACAGTTGTGGATGGTTGAAAAAGAGGAATATTAACTGTAAGAGAAAGCGTTGTATAATCCGTCCCTCCATCAGCAGTACCTCCTACATTAATTGTGACGTTGAGAGATGAGAAAGTAGACCCTGTTCTAGATACAGTAAAACTTGCTGTATTTACACCTGGAAAAACAACCTCAGCGGCAGTATCATCTAAAGATGATATACTAACTGTTTGCGATTGCCCAACAAAACCACTAAACAAGAGTATTACAAATAAAGGCAAACATAAGTACCCTTTTACGTATACTTCGTTTTTAAAAAATATTTTTTTATTCAATTTCATAACTGTTTTCTGAACTAATCCTAATTCAATTCACAGCATTGCAGGTAGTTATAGCGTAAAATTTGGGAGTCAATATTACTAAAAAAATAATCCGTAGCCGTAATTAACAGCTTAAAATAATATTTAATAGACAAAATACAATGTTAGTCGATAAACAAGAACTATTCCACAATTGCAGAGGTAGTTTCTGCTGAGGATTCTATCTTACGAACCAATCCTTGCAAAACTTTGCCTGGACCAATTTCTGTAAATAAAGTAGCGCCATCTGCCACCATATTCTTAACACTCTGCGTCCATTTTACTGGGGCTGTCAGTTGCGAAATTAAGTTTTTCTTTATTTCATCGGCATCTGTAACAGCCGTTGTAGTTACATTTTGATATATAGGGCAGTTAGGCGTATTAAAGACTGTTTGTTCTATCGCTGCTGCCAATTCTTCTCTTGCGGGCTCCATTAATGGCGAATGAAAAGCGCCACCAACTGGCAAAACTAATGCTCTACGTGCACCAGCCTCTTTTAATTTTTCACAAGCAGTATTAATAGCTTCTATTTCTCCCGAAATAACCAATTGCCCAGGGCAGTTATAATTTGCAGGAACTACTATACCATCTATCGTTGCGCATATCTCTTCTACTTTAGCGTCTTCTAACCCTAGAACTGCCGCCATAGTGCTTGGTTGAATTTCACAAGCCTTTTGCATAGCTAAAGCTCTTTTAGAAACCAATTGCAAAGCGTCTTCAAAATTTAATGTTCCATTAGCAACTAGAGCAGAAAATTCTCCAAGAGAGTGCCCTGCAACCATATTAGGTTTAAAAGAATCTCCCATTACTTTACTAAGTATAACCGAATGCAAAAATATGGCTGGTTGCGTAACTTTCGTTTGCTTTAAACCTTCTGGAGTTCCCTCAAACATTAAATCTGTTATAGAAAACCCTAAAATTTCATTAGCCTGCTCAAATAACTGTTGTGCTATTGGGTATTTTTCATATAAATCTAAACCCATTCCTACAAACTGTGCTCCTTGTCCTGGAAATATATACGCATTCATTTTTGGTCGTGTTTTAAGGCTGCAAAAATACAAATTATCTTATTCTTAATACGCTATAGCGTAAAAAATCCTTTCCTACTCTTTAACCGTATTCTTTATTAAAAGTTATTCTTCCTTAAACCAGCTAGAATATTTTACATAACTATCTGCTATTCTATTTACTTCACCAGAACTTAATTCTGGACTAATATCTTTTATTTTTTTTGCTGGCATACCTGCAAAAACTGTTCCTTCTGGAACATGTGTTCCTTTTGTTAATACAGCGCCTGCAGCAATAATACTATTGCTCTCTATTATACAATCATCCATAATAATACTACCCATACCAATTAGCACATTATCTTTTATCGTACAACCATGTACTAATGCATTATGACCAATGGAAACATTATTCCCTATAGTAGTTGGCGATTTTTGATATGTAGCATGTATTACCGCACCATCTTGCACATTTACTTTGTTCCCCATTTTTATAAAATGAACATCGCCTCGCAACACAGCATTAAACCAAACACTGCACTGATTACCCATAGACACCTCACCAACAATTGTTGCATTTTCTGCAATAAAACAATCTTCTCCAATCTCAGGAGTATTTCCATTTACTGTCTTTATAACCATATCAATTTTCTTTTATCTTTTAAAAATAGGATAGCAAATCTTTCTTCTTAGATGCAGATACTAACAATTCTTTACCACTAGAAATTACGACACTACCCCCTTTACCTTTTCTATATTTTACAATTTCATTTACATTCACCAAATACGACTTATGTATTCTTGCAAAGGAAAAACTAGATAGTGCCTCTTCAAAATACTTAAGAGTCTTGCTAACCACTATTTTTTTATTTTCTAAGTATATTTCTGTATAATTATCATCTGCCTTGCAATACAATATATCCGTAACATTGAGTACTTGAAAACCGTCTTGTTGTGGCAATGTAATTTTACCTTCTACCCTAGCTATATTCGGAACAAGAATTTTATCTAAAATACGCTCTTCTTTCTCCTTTATCTCCTTAACAAAATCCACCGCCTTTATTAATTCATCTATATTAATTGGCTTCATTAAATAGTAAGCAGCATGATGGTTAAGAGCATCCATTGCGTACTGATTATATGCGGTTACAAATACCGTTTCAAAGGTACGCTCTGGAACTTGTTCTAACAAATCGAAAGCATTACCAAATGGCATTTCTACATCTAAAAAAACAAGATCTAATTTATTGTTCTCTATCAAAATTAAACCTTCTTTTATAGAACTAGCTTCGCCAACCAAAACAACTTCGGGGCAATACTTTTTTAAGTAATTACGAAGTATCTCTCTACTATTTGCTTCATCCTCTACTAAAATTGCTTTTAACTCCATTATTCTTTTTTTAGCGTGAATTTTACTTTTGTACCAACTCCAGTATTTTCTAAATCTGAAATATACACATCTACCTTATCCTTGTGCATTTCATTTAAAATAGCAATACGTTTTTTTATATTGCCCATTCCTTTAGATTTTTGCTTTTTCTGATTCTGCGTTTTTAATTCCTCCGATTTTTTTCGCCCAATGCCATTGTCTGAAATAACAATTTTTAAGGTCTCTTTGTTTATGGCATTAATGTCAATTTTCAAAAAGCCCTTTTCTTCTTTATAGCGCAATCCATGCCAAATAGCATTTTCTATATATGGCTGCAACAACATAGGAGGAATCTGAAAGGAATTTACATCAACATTTTCGTCTATCATAATAGAATAATCGAACTTATCCGGGAAACGAGAATGCTCTAGCTTTACATACAGCTCTAATAATTCTAGCTCCTTGGAAAGGGGAATAAAATCTTCGTCCGAATTTTCCAGAACCGCCCTCATAAGGGTAGAAAAATCGCTTAAATATCTATTTGCACTACGCTCATCATTTTTAGAAATGTAATTATTCACAGAGTTCAAAGCATTAAAAATAAAATGCGGATTCATCTGCGTACGCAAAGATTTTAATGCCAATAAATTATTTGAAATTTTTTGTTGCTGGTTACTTCTATAAAAAAAGAAAGCCGCCAAACCGGTTAACACTAAACCTATTATCAAAGAGTATATAACCCATTTTTGGCGTTTATTGTTTAATTGATATAATTGTTGTTCCGTGTATGCTAGGTCGTACTTACTTTGAGACAATTCTCTATCTTTTTCTAATCCAGATATTCTACTCTGTTTAGATGCTAAATCTCTATTAAACCTAGCTGCTCTAGAGATTTCTTGTTCCTTTCTAATGTAAAGGGTATCTACCACTTTTACATATTCTTGATAGGTTTCTAA